>NZ_JBEZNQ010000008.1:0-171472 GCF_040653315.1 Streptomyces sp. NPDC047981
CGCGCTCCACCGCGCACGGATCCGGCACCTCACCCTCACCGCCGACGACCACACCCCGGCCGAACAGAGACCCGGAACGCAACTCTCGGGCGGCCACCCGCGCGAGAAGCGGCTGCGCCTGCAACCCGTGACCGGCCGCCTCAACCAGCAGTACGGGCACCGGGCAGCCGGCCCCGCAGGGACCTACACGACAGCGAGCTGAGCCGCGCCGCTGTCCTCCGAGGGCGCGGACGAGACGCATGATCCCCAGGGCCAGAGGTGGAAGAGACGGCCGCTCGCGCCCTTCGGGCTACCGAAGAGCACCGCAACCATTGGCCATGGAGCCCGGTCTTCATCCTCATGAGAGCCATCCGACGACCGCGATCAGCCCCGGACGACCGGGAGTTACGACTGTGGAAGGTCGGCCGGGCCCTGACGGTCACCTTTGCTGCAGCAGTCCTGGCAGCAGGCAGTGCCTTCTACAGTCTGGTCGTCCTGCTCGACATCCAGGAGATCGACAGCACCGCGAAGCTCGACGCGAAGACGCTCTTCGACCTGGTGAAGCTCTCCTTCGGCGTGGTCGCCGGGGCTGGCGCGCTCGTCGCCCTGGTCGTCGCCTACCGCCGCCAGCGCGTGGACGAGGCCGGCGCCCATCGCGACGCCACCCGGCTGCACACCGAACGGTTCTCCCAGGCCGTCGACAAACTCGGCTCGGACTCCCCGGCCGTCCGGCTCGGTGGCGTCCACGCCCTGGCAGGCCTCGCCGACGACGCTCCCGACGACGGCCTGCGCCAGACGTGCATCGACGTCCTGTGCGCCTACCTCCAGCTCCCCTTCACCCCCGACCCCGGCACCGACCCCGCCGACCAGGACGAACGACACCGCTACCTCGCCTTCCGCAAGGTCAGGCACACCATCCTGCGCCTCATCGGTGACCACTACAGACGCCCCCGGGGAACCCACCGCTCCTGGCAGGGCTGCGACCTCGACCTCACCGGCGTCACCATCGACGGCTACATGGACCTCAGCAAGGCGGTGTTCTCCGGCTGCAGGGTGTCCTTCAGCGGCGCGGCGTTCTCCGGCGGCAGCGTGACCTTCGACGGCGCGGCGTTCTCCGACGGCGAGGTGTCCTTCCACGTCGCGGCGTTCTCCGGCAGCAGCGTGACCTTCACCGATGCGGCGTTCTCCGGCAGCAGCGTGACCTTCGACGGAGCGGCGTTCTCCGGCGGCGGCGTGACCTTCATCGGTGCGGCGTTCTCCGGCGGCCGGGTGCGCCTCAGCGGTGCGACGTTCTCCGACGGCGAGGTGCACTTCGAACGGGCGACCTTCTCCAGTGGCGAGGTGGACTTCACCGGAGCGACGTTCTCCCGCGGCGAGGTGTCCTTCCTCGAGGTACGGGGTCCAGCTCCCGATGGACTTCTCGTTGCCATCGGCACTCCTGTTCCGGCGGGAGTCAACCTGCCCTCGACCTGGCTGCCCCCAAATCCGCTGCACCAGGGGGCTTGAGCGGTCGACTACGCCCCCTCGGGGCCGATCTCGGTACCCGCCCAAACCCATGACGATCACGACCAGAACACCGTGCGTGCCCGTGGCCGGGTCGGCGGACGCCTCGCCGTCGCCCCACCCATGTGGGCGCGTGGGGGCCCCAGAGGCCGCCGTCTCCCACGAGACGGCGGCCTCTTCCGCTGTACAGCGCGTCCTTGCGGACCTTCTACGACCCCGGCCAGCCTCAGCCAGCTGATCCACAGCAGCCTCGCCGCACACGAGGCAGTCCTGCTCGTCGACTGAGTCCATCGCGACCGGATGACCGCGGAAGTCGCACGGCCGCATGCTCTCGCGCCCTGACTCTCGAACAAGCATGTCGTCACCCATGACAGCCACGCTGCCACCCGACCACCTTGACCAAGGACATAGGGCCCCCGCAAGTCTGATGTGACCGCAGAGGGGTGTACGCCGTCCTCCGCCCCTCCGCTTCCTCGGGCGGGGGCCGCACCGGCAGAGTGTCTGCCAGCGGGCTACTCGCTGTTGGAGCCGACGCCGACAACCAGGGCGATGAGGACCAGGACGCCGGTGGCCAGCTTGATGACGTCTGCCGCGGGCCAGCCTTGGTTCAGGGCGAGGACGAGGACGGTGGTGAAGGCGGCGGCCCAGGTCCGGCGGGACGGGCGGGGATGGTTCGGGCTGGGCATGAGTGCCTCCTGAATTCGGTGAACCAGCTGGAGACCAAGCTGACGAGCCGTGAGAATGTCCGCCTGGGGCGATCAATGAAGGCCCAGGCGGCTGGCGGTTGATCGCGGACAACGGGGACGTTGTCCATCGGGCGGACGCGTTGCAGGGGGGCGGAATGGCGCAGGCAGGGCGGCCCATGAGCGAGCTCCGGGGCCGTACCGAGGAGGCGAACGCGCTCGCGAGCTGGCTCCGCAAGATCACGGCAGGCGTCCAGGTGCGGGTGCTGGCGGAGACGTTCCCCTACTCGAAGTCGGTGTGGAGCGAGTACCGCAACGGCGCCAAGCTCATCCCCGAACAGCTGCTGCACGACGTCGTCGACAAACTCGTGGCCGACACCGAGATGCGCGAGCGTCAGCGTGCCGAAGGGCGCCGCCTCCTGGAGGCCGCCCAGAAGGCGGTCCGGCGGCCAGCCCCGCGACCGGCGCCGGCGTCCCCGCAGGGCCTCCCGGACAGGCCGTCGATGCCGGCCGGCGTCACCGATGTCCTCTTACGCCTCGACGACGCCCGGCTGCAGCAGATCGAGGCCATGCGCAAGCTCGCCGACTCCGAGAAGCGCTGCTCCCAGCTGCAGGAGATGGTCTCCGTCCTGCAGACCCAGTGCGCCCAGCTGACCGAGGAACGCGACCACGCCCGCCTCGAGGCCCGCGGAGCTCACGAACTCCAGGCCGCTCTGGAGCAGTCAGAGAGGTACCGGGAGCAGGCGGAAGGCCAGCTGCGGCACGCGCGCAAGGCCACCGAGCGGGCCTTCGAGCTGCGCCTGGCCGCCGAGGCGAACGTCGCACGGGTGCAGGCCGACGCACGCCGGACCACCGACGCGGTCGCGGGGAGTCTGCTGCCACAGCCCGCGGGTGTCGGGCTGGACCTGCCTCCTCTCGAGCGCATCGGCGAGGTGCTCCAGGCGGTGCAGGACCAGCTCGCCGAGCAGGACGAGGGACTCGACGAACTGCGCTCGCACCTCGGCGTCGGAGACCACGTCGTCGAAGACGTCGCTGCCCCACAGGTGATCACAGGCGAGGTCGTCGCGAGACACGACGACGTCCCCACCGACAGCGGACTTGTCCACCAGGGCCCTGAAGACAACGCGGACAACGCTGTGACCAGCACGGATTTCACACCGCCCGCATGGCCGAACGCGATTGTCACGGCCTTGTCCACGGCCTTGTCTCCAGCCGACCTGGGGCGGGCGGTCAGGATGCTGCGAGTCCGTGCCGGCGTCGAGAAATGGCCTGTGGAGCGGATGAACGCGCAGGCCAACAGCGCCCGCCTCAGCAATGAGGCCCGCACCACGGACAACTCGGTCGACGGGTGGCTCGACGGCAGCCAGTTCCCCAGGCTCTACTTCGCACTGGAGGCTCTGGTCAAGGCGATGGGAGCCACGTACGACGAGAGGGCGTCCTTCCTCAACGCGTACTGGACGATTTCCCAGCGGGAGGCCGAGGCGTTCAAGGAGGCGTACCCGAGGATCGCCCGGCAGGGCGACGAGTCCTTCGAGAGCGCGTCCCTCAGAGTGGCCCAGGCGGAAGAACGCGCCCGGCGGGAAACTGCGCAGCTCGAGCGTTCCGCCCCCGGGCGGACGGTGATCCGGGTCGAGACCGAGCCGCCCGCGCGGTCCACGAACGGCGAGCGACCTGACACGTCCGACCCGGAGCCGCCCGAAAGCCCTGGCCCTGTTCCGTTGCCCGGCGCCGTGTTCCCTCCAGACGATGAGAAGGCCTCTCCAGGGATCTCCGCCGGCCCCGGCTGGCCGGTGGACACCGCGGACCACGCCCTGAGCGGCCAGGACGCCGTTCTCGAGCCGGCGACCCCGCTCACGTTCGCGTTGTCCAGCGTTTCGGACGCCAGGCAGCTCGGCGAGCAGATCGAAGCGCTGAGAAGGCGCGCCGACGCGGGATGGGCGGACTGGTCGCATGCCCGGCTTGCCTCCGAAGCGAGCCAGGGCTTCGCCACCGGTAAGGCCCGCAGAGCCGTACGGAAGTGGATCACAGGGAGAGTCGTGCCCTCGTGGTCACGCCTGGGTCCTCTTCTGTCCGCCATGGGCGCCAGCGCCGGCGAACTGGCCGCGTTCGAGGAAGCACTCAAGCGGGTCTCCCCCACGGCCACTGTCATGGCCGACCCGGCGCAGATAACCAGCCGCCGCCGCAGGCGAAGTGAACGCCTCTGGATGACCGCGCTCACCTGCCTGGTCGTCCACGCCTCCGCCGCGGCCGCCGGGCTCGTGCTGAGCGCCACCTACGCGGCCGACCCCGTCCAGCCCCTGTGGAAGCCTTTGACCGTCATCCTCTTCAGCGCCACTGTCGCTGTCGGGGCGCGAACTGTTCTCCACCGGCTGCATGACCCCTGGGTCCCCGGCCTCGTGCTCCTCGGATGGCTCCTCATCCTGCTCACGGGCTACGCGCTTCCCCTGCTGACCGACCACGACTACGGCGGCCGGGCCATCGCCGCCGCCATCGGGTTCGTGTAGAAACGTGACCACACGTTGGTCCCTCGTGGACTCTGCCGCGCTTTCCGCCGAACTCCTGTAGCGCAGCGGAACGCTGGGCAGGGCGCCACGTCGATGGACCACGGCATCGAGATCGAGCACCGGTACTCGCGGACGGACGGTCGTGACCGTCACGAAGCGGACGTCTCCCACTCAGGTAGGTGACGACGCCCAGCGCGGCGCCCCACTGGAACCGTACTGCCGGCACGCTGCTCGACGCCTCGGGTTCGAGGGCGGGGCCGGCGCGGCCCTCGGGCCGGCACCGGTCGCGCCCCCGTTCGAACTTGAGGCACCGAAGCCCCGCCAGAAGCTGGCCAGTCGAGCCTCCAGGCGGTCGAGCCCGAGCCGGACTGACCCCCTTGACGGGGTACGGACCCAAGGCCTCCCGGCTGATGAACACAGCGGCGTCTGCGAGATCGTCCAGGACCTGCTGTGGCCGTGGCCGCGTCATCAAGATCGCCGCCGCCAGCCTCGTCGCTATCGGCCTCGTCGTCGGAGCGCTCTACCCCTGTGGCCTTGTTCACGAGAACCGACAACAGACGTTCACGGGTTTGGGAGGCACGAGGGTCAACGGCCGTTCGATTTCTGCCCAGGGGTGTTGAGGTACGGCCGGTGAGACTGACGTTGGCCTGATTGGCCACAATTGCCCCGGATCGACTGGGGATTGGGGGCTTTGTTCGAAGATCTCGCGCGCCGGACAGCAGATTCTGGATGTGTGCGCCAAATCCCCTTGCCCAATGGTCAAGAGTCGTTGACCATTGGGGGCATGCCCACAGATGATCTTCCCGAGACGTTCCACGTCACCACCGACGAGCAGCTGCGCGCCGTCTCCAACCTCACCCGTCACAGGATCATGGCCGTGCTCCGCTTCGAGCCGGCGACGATTACGCAGATCGCCCAGCGGGTGGGCCTTGCGAAGGGGAGTTCCAGCTATCACGTGCGGCTGCTGGAGCGGGCGGGCCTGGTGAGGGTGGTCCGCACACGGAAGGTGCGGGGGGTCACCGAGCGGTATTACGCGATGGCCGCGCGGTCGATCGTGCTGCCGGATCCCGGCGAGGGAGGGCCGGATGTGCTGATGCGGCATGCGGTGGCGGATCTGGAGGCGTCGCCGGTGGATGGCGAACGGCACGTGCGGATGGCGCATCTGCGGCTCACTGGAGAGCAGTTCGCGGAACTGGGGGCGCGGCTGCAGGCACTGGCGGACGAGTACCGGGAGCTGTCCGATCCCTCGCTGCCGGACGCGTCACTCGTCTTCGCACTGTTCCACCCGGCACAGGGCGAGCAGGCCGAAGGGGGCGCCAAGTGACTGCAGACATAAAGAGGCTGCCAGCCGGGTTCGGGCGCCTGTGGACTGCACAGACGGTGTCCTCGCTCGGTGACGGGGTGATGCATGCCGCGCTGCCTCTGCTCGCGCTGACGCTGACGCGGGATCCGATGGCGCTCGCCGTCGTCACTGCCGCCGGAACGCTGCCATGGCTGCTGTTCGGCGTGCTCGGCGGTGCGCTGGTGGACCGCTGGGACCGGCGGCGCACGATGTGGGTGACGGACGCGGCGCGTGCGGTGCTGCTCGCAGTACCGGCGGCGGCGGCCGCACTCGACGTGCTGAGCATTCCCCTGCTCGCGGCCGTCGCCTTCCTGCTCGGCCTCGGCGGACTCTTCTTCGACACGGCCGCCACGGCCTATCTGCCGGATCTGCTCGACCGTGACCCCGCGCTCCTGGAGCGAGCCAACTCCCGCCTGCGCGGAGCCCAGACCGCCATGTCCGGCTTCGCGGGGCCGCCAGCGGGCAGTGCCCTGCTCGCCCTCGGGCGGGCGGTTCCGCTGCTCGCCGACGCCGTGTCGTTCGCGCTCTCCGCACTGCTCGTACGGTCGCTCCCCGCCGCGCCCCGGCCGGTGCCGCAGGCCCGCGAGTCGCTGCTGCGGCAAGCGCGGGCCGGGGCCTCGTACGTCTTCCGGGACCGGCTGCTGCTCGGGCTCGCGCTGCGTCCGGCGGTCGGGAACATCGCCTTCCTCGCCGTGGAGACCGTACTCGCCCTCTACGCGCACGGCCGTCTCGGCATCGGCACCTTCGGCTTCGGCCTGCTCCTCACGGCGGAGGCCACCGGCGGCCTGCTCGGCGCGGGCATCGCCTCCTTCCTCGGCCGACGCCTCGGCACCGGCACCGCGCTGACCTGCACCGCCGCAGTCGAAGGGCTTGCCATCCTGGGGCTCGCCGCCACCCCGAACCCCTACGCGGCAGGCCTCGCGCTCGCCGTCTGCGGGGCAGGCATGGGAGCCACAATGGTCCTCGCGCCCTCCCTCCGGCAAGCGATCGTCCCCGCCCACCTCATAGGCCGGGTCGCCTCCACCTCCCGCATGCTCTCCATGTGCGCCGCCCCACTCGGCGCCTTCCTCGGCGGCTGGCTGGCCACCACCTACGACATACGCACCCCCCTCTACGCCGCCGCCGGCCTCCTCCTCACCATGACCGCCATCACAGCAACCATGACCACCAACCACCGAATCGAAGCCGCGCTCCACGCCACCGCCCCACCCGACCATCCAAATCACCCCACACCCAAAGAACCAGCCCAGAAAAACACACCCAGCGCCTCGTGACACCCGCCGCGAAAACGCCACAACAACGACAACGAAACCCACACAGCCCCATCCCAGGAACCACCAGAAGCCCCCCAAAGCAGCAAACATCCACTGCCAGTCCTCGCGAACAGAGCCACCGGGCTTTGTTCACGAGAACCGACAGCACCTGTACACGGGTTTGGGCAGCACTCGAACCTCTGCAGAAATCGAACAGTTCATGACTTCAGACAGCACGGGCCCCTGCCGAGAGTTCAGCAGGGGCCCACGGTGCAGAGAGCTGCGGAAGGCCGGGACCTGTCCTCGACGAGCGGCTTGGCGGCCGACATCACCTACCGTCTACCGCCGGTCTGACGGCCCGCTCACCTCAGATGCCGGGTGAAGAACTGAGCCGCGGCATCCCCCGCGAACTGCGGGACGCCGGTGTGCCCGCCCATGTTGGCGTGCAGGGACTTCTCCTTGGAGCCGAAGGCGTCGAACAGGTCCAGGGCCGCCTGCCGGTCGTTCCCTTCGTCGTCCCACTGCAGCAGGACATGCAGCGGGATGGTGACCTGCCGAGCCTCCTGGAACATGGCGCGAGGCACGAAACTCCCCGCAAAGAGACCGGCGGCCACGATGCGCGGCTCGACCACCGCGAGCCGGACGCCGATGGAGATCACTCCCCCCGAGTACCCGACCGGCCCGCGGATCTCGGGCAGCGAAAGGAGTGCGTCCAGGGCGGTCTGCCATTCCGGGACCGCCTTCTCGACGAGCGGGAGGATGAGGGCGTCGATGATCTCGTCGCTGACAGGCTCGCCGGACCGCAAGGCCCGGCGCAGGTCGGCGCGGGCCTCCTCGGCGGCGGGCCAACGCGGCCGGTCGCCGCTCCCGGGAAGCTCGATGGTGGCCGTGGCGAAGCCGTCCGCCGCGGCGTGCCGCGCCCGGGCCACCAGTCGGGGGTACAACTTGCGCAGTCCCAGCGGGGGATGGCCCAGCAGGATCAGCGGGACCGGTGCGGACCCGGACGCGGAATCAGGCGTCCACAGAATGCCGGGGATCTCACCGAGGGTGAATTCGCGCTCGAGGACACCGCCGTCGAGCCGCTGTTCAGAAGCGAAGTGCATGGTCGTGCCTTTCGGGAGTGCACAGAACGGCGCTCCCGGGCGACGACCTATCGCCCGACCATGACCCCGAAGGAGAGCACCCACGTCGAAACGTTCACGGGTACCACCTCCTCAATCTGTCGCACGGCCTCCGGCAAGCTAACAGCGGTCGCCCTGGTCCGCCAACGGGTTTTGCGGTGAACATCGAACACGACGCACTGCCGATGCCTCCCGAACCCGTGTACAGGTGCTACCGGTTCTCGCGAACAGAGCCACTCCCCCGGCCCCGAGAAACCATGCCTCTTCCTCCGACTCACGCGGAGGAACAGGTGCCATCGTCACGGTCCAGCGGAATCCCATGAGGAACAGGGCAGAGGCGGGGTGGGACAGGTTCGCACGGGTGACAGCTCATCCGCAGGAGAGGCCTGGGCTGGCTCGTTCGCGACGCTGCACTGACGCTCTCAGACGGCTTCCGGGCACGATCACGAGCAGGGCCAGGGGTGATCTGATCTTGTACAGCCACGTCGCGATGATCAGGATCCTGCCGTCGAAGTGGTGCGACACGGGCTGCAAAAAGGAAGTGAAGATGGCCCGTTTCCAGTGCCGCGGCTGCGTCCGCAGGAGATCGTGAGGGCCGGCGAGCCCGGCGAGTGCTGTTGCCGGGCCCACCCAGGACATGGGCGGCCAGCGGCCGGCGGCGTGGCCTACGCTTCCGGGTCATGACCGTCGTACTGCGGGGCGAGGCCCTGACACTGACCCCGGCTGTGTCCGAGGACGTACCCGCACTGACCGCCGTCCGGGCCACGCCGGAAGTGCTCGAACGCTGGCGCGGCGGGCCCGACCTGGCATCCGAGATCGCACAAGACCTCACCGACCCGGACACCCACTGCCTGACCGTCCGCACCGCGGGCCGGATCGTCGGCATGATCCAGTGGTACGAGGAGAAGGACCCCGACTACCGGCACGCGGGCATCGACCTGTTCCTCGACCCGTCCGTGCACGGGCGCGGGCTGGGCACCGACGCCGTACGCACCCTCGCCCGTCACCTCGTCCACGACCTTGGCTTCCACCGCCTGGTGATCGACCCGGCCGCCGACAACGCCCCCGCGATCCGCTGCTACACGAAGGCCGGCTTCCGGCCGGTAGGCGTGATGCGGCAGTACGAGCGCGGCGCCGACGGCAGCTGGCACGACGGACTGCTCATGGACCTGCTGGCCGAGGAACTGCTCTAGCGGGTTGGTGCGCTGCGGAGATGCGGGGTCCGGAACCGGTGGATGTGTGTCAGGCCGGTGGTGTTGCGGTCGAGGAGGCGGCACCGATGGCCGGTAGGTGCCGGGCGGCACGTCCCTCTTGTCTCCAGCGGGTACGTAGGCGCCGGGAGGTGGCACAGGCCCTGCCGGTGGTCCTGGCGTCGGAGGATCAACTGGTCTGTCTCGTGCGAGTCGGTGGGCACAAGGGCTGTCTGGAGGGCGGGGCCCGCTCGGCATAGGGAGAAGAGCGCGCTCAGAGCCAGGCAGGGGTCGTCCTTGCCATACCGGCGGCCGGGGGGCGAGATGGCAGACCAGCGACCGTCGAGACAGGAGCTGATCCGGGGTAGTCGTCGGAGCGGTTTCGTGGGTCGGCGCGGGGAACGAACCGCACCGTGCGCCGCAACGAGGCGCCCACATCCACCTCGGCCGGGCAGCAGCATGACGACCGCCTGGCCACCGCCGGACAGACAGCACCTCCGCCCGCCTGCGGCAAGCGCCCTGCACGCCACCGCGAACAACACCCCGCCAACAGATCTGTTCGGATGTCACCCGAGATCGGCACAACCTGCAGGACACACCTCGCAGCACAGACCGCCCACCGCAGACACGCCGACGCAACCGTGATCGCCACGCCCGAACAGCGGAGCCGTTTCTGAGAATTGGCTGCGTATCAGTGCTTGGTGTCCGTGGATCGAACCCGGCGCGGCGCGCCGGCCCGGCGACCGCCACATGCAGGGCGCGGCGTTCCCAGTGCCGCGGCAGACTTCGATCAGGTCTACGGATGCTCCGTGCCTGTGGGGCTGAGGCGCCACTTGCCGACTTCGCAGCGCCGGCCGTTGTCGGCGCGGCGCTGCGGCTGTCGCCCGTGGTGTCGGCCCTTTCCTCAAGGTGCCGCCCCAGGAGTACCGCGCTGACCGCCCCGATCGCGGCCGTCGACGGGGTCGGCGCCGCGCTCGTCACCGCGATCGGCATCGTCCTCAGGATCCGCCGGCACTGACACGGATGTCCCGGGCTCGGGTGACGGACGAAGCGGCTGGGTGCTCGAAATCGCCCTCGTGGGAAGGGGGCGGCCGGCCCGGTTCACGAGATCCAGAGGAGGATCGCGTCGCCCTGCCGGGACGCTTCGCGCAGGTACTTCGCGAGGTCGGACCAGTGGGCGGCGACCCAGTCCGGTTCCTCGCCGCGCTCCCAGATGATCTGTGGGTAGATGTTCGCGGCGGCCAGGTCGGCCGGGGTGACGCCGTCGGTCAGGGTGTCGGGAGTGTGGGCGTCAAGGGCATCCGCAGCGGCGCGTACCCGGTCTGCGGTGAGCAGCCGGGGCGGGCCGTAACCCCAGTCCTCGCCTTCCGGCCAGGGCATGTCCGCCTCTCCGAAGACCACGTCCACCGGAAAGCCGCGCCGCTTCAGCAGGAAATCGAGGGCGTGCCACGCCTTGTCGGTCTCATGCACGCGCGTGTCGGCGGTCGCATCCTGGCGGTCGTGGGGCTCGTGCGCGTACCGGGCCGCCCAGTCGGGGTCGTGCAACGCGCGCTCGAATTCGGCCGGGGTGAGGCGGAGGTACTGTCCCATCATGCTCATGGAGCACACCGTAGAAGGAGACACTGACAGCCCGTCGATGCCCGGTGGGGCGAACCGCTCGCCCAGGCCTGCCATCGCGTCCCGCAACGGGCAGGTGCGTGCCGCAGAGTGGGGTCACGGGCTCCGATGCTGGTGGAGCAGGCGTAGGTGAAGGGCCGCGTAGTCGTGGCCGGCGATGATGTCGTACCGGATCTCTTCGACAGTGGTGATCGTCCCGCCCAGGCGCAGCGGGACGTCCGTGTCATGTCGACCCCACCGCCGTGACGCGGGCGCGAACCGGCACCGGGCAGAGGCCTGGCCGACTGGATGACGGCGGTCCGGCGTGCCGCGGCCGAGGAACGCCCCCGCCGCTACCCTCGCCGCCGACACGGCCATGGATGATGCGAGTACCGCGGGGGCCCTTCTGTGCGCGGGTTGGCTTGCTGTTGCTCACGGCACATCCATGGGCTCGTAGAGGACATCGGTTCTGAGAATTGTCTTCGTGCCCTCGACAATCGGGGCCGAGTCGTGAAGCGTCCGATGCCAGAAGAGCAGCGCATCGCCCGGTTCGGGGCGATGGGTGCTCAATATTTCCTCAGGCTTCGCGAGCCGGGGCCAGTCCGAGAAGTCGCGTTGCGCAAAGGGCAAATCGTTCTGCTTGTCGGCGATGAACCGTGTTTCTCCGCCCACTGCCTCGTACGACAGGTAGACGACGACCGTCAGGAGAGTTCGCCTTCCGTCGGGGGCGAAGTAGGGTGAATCGTAGTGCGGGACAAGAAGTCCGCCGTGTTCGTACGTGATGAAGCGCATGCGCGGATTGACGGCCGACGGCTTCCAGGGTCTTCCGTCTGAATCCGTCGGAGCGTCCGATCCCACTTCGATCGACAGGAATGTTCGCAGTCTGCGGTAGAACTCTGCCGCCAAGGCTTTGGACTCGGCCGTGGCACGGAGATGGCCGACTGGTTCTCCCTCTGCGTAGTTTTCGGCGATGCCGTCTCGGCCCACCGGCACAAAGTGCTGGGCAGCCAGTTCGGCCGCGAATACCTCTACTTCGGCCGGAGTGAGAAAATGGCGAATCACCCTGGCATCGACGTGTGGGATCTCCGACTCGACCGGAGTCCATGAGTCATCGGCAGATATTCGGTTCAGCGCTTCGGGGAGCTCGAAGGGATTTACCGGCTTTACGAACATGCTCACTTCTCCGTCTCGAGGTCATCGCCGATGCCATCGTGGCCGTGGCCCCAACCGCCCGGAACAGCCGCGGGCAGCGCATTGACTTGACTGGCGGGACTGCCGGCCGCGTACTTGTGCACGTTGAACCCATGGAGAGACTCGAGACCGCTGGAGGCAGTTCGCGCGGGGGGGCGGGGACCACGGAACGATTATCGTCATGATGACGATATCAGGTCGGGGTGAACCCGCAAAGCAAGCAGGACGCACCCGACGCGGCGGAAGGCGCCAGGTGACGGGGCGGGGACGGGCTCTTGGGACTTCCGATGCGCGGTAGTCCCACTCGGCGCCGGGCCGCTGCGTAGCGGGTGCCCCAGAGCTGGGGCTGCGGTTGCAGCGCCTGTCAGCGCGCCTGCACCAGCGGTGACGGCAAGGACGGATGTGACGGCGATGGCGAGCCGCCGACGGGCCGGGCGAGCATCGTTCAACGTGGGTTCCCTTCAAGGAGCCCTGGTACACCCGGGACTGCGCATGATCAGACCCTTCATCGCATCGGAGGTTGTACGCGCTGAAGATCCAACCGTCAGAACCGCGTTGCGACCTCAGGGCCACGACATCACCCGACGTCTGATGGCCAGTCCGACTCACCTGCGCGGACATCACCCGGGCCTGTGACCTCACCCGAGCCTTCACCGACCTGGTCCGCCACCGACTCGGTACTTCCCTCCCGCTGACGACCGCGAACGGAGACCGGGCGATCCGGTGCGAAACATGGCGCTACTACATGTCGTGTCGTCCGTAGGCCGAGGGAAGCATGAGGGCAGGCGATGAGTGGCTTCAGGGAAGCCACTGATGAGAGGAAGGCCGTGACATGCAGGGATGGCCGGTGTACCTGGGTCTGCTGCTGGTGGTCGCCCTGTGGACAGGCCGGCAGTGGTTGATACGGCGACAGGTACGCAAACTCACGGGAGAGGTGACCGCTGATCCGCCGTTTCCCGCGCCTGACCGCCCCGAGCCCTTACTGCGCGCAGCAGCGGCGCAGGGGGAGGCACGGGCCATGCTCGAACTCGGCGACGTGAGCGCCCTCAAGCGCAACGCGCCCGAGGCGCTGGCATGGTGGACGAAGGCCCTGGAGGCAGGTGACGATCTGGCTGCCTACCGACTGGCCGATCTCCTCCAGACACTCGGTGACTCAGAGGCGGCGTCGCTCCATTTCCGCCACGCCATCGAGGCCGGAGTGCCTGGAGCCGCCAACGACTACGCACTGTTCCTGATCCATCAAGGCGACGACGCCGGTCATGGATTGCTGCTGCGTGCCGCCGCGGAAGGTGATGCGTTGGCCATGTACAACCTCGCCTCCATGGCGGCTGAACGCGGTGACCTGGCCGAGAAGGAACGATGGGCCCGGGCCAGCGCCGAGGCCGGACACCCTCACGGGGCGTTCTCTCTGGGCCTCCTCGCCTATGAGAGCGGCGATCTGGAGGAGGCAGAGACCTGGTACCGGAAGGCAGCAGAAGCACACCACGCCAACGCCACGTTCAACCTCGCCAACCTTCTGCGCGAGCGCGGAGACTTCGACGGCGCAGCACACTGGTACGGCCGGGCCGCCGCAGCAGGCGATCGCGAGGCCGCCGAGAACCTCGTCCTCCTGCGCCGTCGGCGCCACGGCCTCTGATGCTCCGTCCCGAAGTGCCACTCCCGCATGCACCGGTTCGACGAACTCGATCCCGAGCAACACCATCAGGCCCGTGTTCGGCTGCGTCGAACAGCTCGGCGCCCAACTCCGACACGAACAGAGCATCGCGGCCGAGCTCACTCAACGTCACCTACACCGACCGCACCACAACCAGCCGCACCCGCACCCTGGCCGAAACCACGACCCACACCCCCGCGCTCGCCGGCACCGGCCGCGAGCTCCTCGCCTCGCTCGGCCTTTCGCGCGGCGCCGGACCACTGGCCCGAGGTGGTCAGGTCAGTGGGTCACTGTCGTGGGCCACATCGCGCTGACCAAGTGCTCGGCGGCGTCTGCCACCGAGCACGATCGCGCACTCGTTCGGCGGTACCCGTCGCGGGGTGTCTCGGAGAGGCTGAGAAAGTGTGAGTGGATCACAGCTGTCGTGGGACTCGGTGGAGCCCTTGTCGGTGCGGCCCTGTCCTTCCAGGGCACCGTCTACCAACAGAAGAAGCTCGTCGGCGAGCGGCGACAGGCCGCGGAGGGCACGGCGGCCGCGGCGCTGGTCGGTGAGCTCATTCGGATGCGGCAGCACCTGGCCGCGATGCCCGCTGAGTACGACCGCGGACAGGCCAGAGACCGGATCGCATGGGTGGGACTCATGACGAGCGCAAGGGAAAGCGAGTGGCACCGGGGCTTCGAGGAGATCTTCGCACCGGCAGAAGCAGCCGCTCGCACCCTTCGGAACCCGGTACTGCGCGAACGGCTCCTCCACGTGCTCACCATGCTCGACAACTGGTGGGCCCTCAACACCGTCAACCCCGGCGCCATGACCAAGCGCTCGATGCGCGAGATGATCAACCACGCCTTGGAATGGCTTGGCGCCTGGCAGCGCGAAGACCCCATCCCCGAGCCCGAAACGTCGTACCTGCGAACGTACGAGCTGTGGCAGCAGACCCAGGACGACCGGGTGCTCAAGAAGCGGCGACAGGGCTGAGCGCTCCGTAGCGGAAACAACCCGCTGCCCGTCCTCGGTATGAAGAAGGCCTTTGCGCAGTCGAGTTGAGAGGATCTGGGTATCCGCCCAGCACGTTACTGTCCAGGTCCGCACGTACGGTGCACATCCGCCTGCCCCGGGGGTTTGAGGAGGCAGTGTCGAACCATCGCCGAGGAGCGCTCCCCGTGCCGTGCCGGAGGGACTGAACATCGCGGCTGCACACCACCGCAGCGTGCGCAGCATTCGTGAAGGCGGCCCTCGGAAACGGGAACTGAACCGTCCGGGCACGTCGCGCCACGTGAACAGCGGCCTCTGCTCCCGACTTCATCAGACAGTTGGGACCGCCGCACCTTGTGCGACGGTCCCAACACTTCGTGGCCGAGGCGGGATTCGAACCCGCGACCTCTGGGTTATGAGCCCAGCGAGCTACCGACCTGCTCCACCCGGCGACCTTCACTGTAGGAGGCCAAGACCTCGCGTCGCGAGTGAAATATCCGGTGGATGGGGTCCTTCAGGTCACCTGGTGACCAGGGAGCGTGCTGAGCGACCGACCAGGACGGACGCGGCCGGCACGACGAGGTGCGCCTGCTCGGCATTGCAGGCGGCGAGTTGGGTGGTGACCTCGTGGTCCAGGCGTGGCAGTTCGCTTGCTGCGGCGGCGCCAAGCCGGGAGACGGTGTCGATGTCGCAGCGCAGAAGCGCGCCGGGGCTTCGGCGATCCGGTATGCGGCGGTTGCGACTGCGGCTGCGGCTGCGGCTGCGGCTGCGGCTGCGGCAGAGCGTTGGTGCCGGGCATCTCCGCCGGCAGTTCAGTCCGTGTCTCCGGCGTCTCCGCCCGGGCGGTCAGGCCAGCCTAGGCCTGGGCGATATCCGGCGGGGGCCCTGGGTCCGCGCGTGGCTCACGGCGGGGGTGGGCCAGCTGCCCGAGCGAGAACACCCGCCCGGGGTCAGCGCGGTGCGCCATGAGGTCCCTGCCGCGCCGTTTCGTTGATGTCGGGGCTGTGCAGGATGCGGGGGCCTGCTCCGGCTCGGGTGGTGACGGTGAGCATGGCGAGGCCGATGTTCTCGGTGGTCGTGATGTATCGCGGGGCGACGCGGCGCAGGAGCGGGTAGAGGTGGGACAGCAGCGGGTAGAGGCGGCGGTAGGCGGGGGTCCTGGACTGTTCGCCGTGGGAGGCGAGGATGAAGCCGGGCCGGAACATGTAGGCGTCGAACGGCATCGCCAGGAGTTCGTTCTCGGTACGGCCCTTGACGCGGGCCCACATCCGGCGGCCGTGCTCGGTGCTGTCGGTTCCCTCACCGGAGACGTAGACGAAGGTCAGTCGCGGATCGGCGGGTAGCGCCCGGGCGGCGGCGAGGGTGTAGTCGTGGGTGATCCTGCGGTACTCGTCCTCGCCTTTGCCCGCCGAGGTGACGCCCAGGCAGAAGAAGCACGCGTCGATGTCGGCGAACTCGTCGGCCACGTCGGTGAAATCGGTGAAGTCCTCACGGATCAGCGTGCGCAGCTTGGGGTGTTCGGTCGCGAGCGGTCCCCGGACCACGGCGGTCACGCTGGTGACCCGGTCGTCGAGCAGGCACGCGCGCAGGACTCCCTGGCCGACCATGCCGGTCGCGCCGAAGAGAAGCACGTTCATCAGGGGTCTCTCCAAGGTGGGGCGGAGGGGAGGTGGATCGGGGGATCGGGGGCGTTACGCGGCTTGGACGGGGAGGCTTACGCCAGTGAGGTGTTCGGCGCGGGAGCAGAGCCGTGATGTGGTCGCGGCGTCGCGGGTCCGTTCAGGGGTCCTGTCCGCGGCGGTCGGCCCGGCGAGACCGAGGCACTTGCTGGGGTCGTCGTCGCCGACGGCTTCGGCGTGATGGCTGGTCGCGGCGTGGAGCGGTGGCTCGGCTCGCTGTGTTCCACGCCCTGGGAGGGCAGGAGGCAGACGGCCTCGAACGCTGAGCGGCGCGGCTTGTCGCGGCCCAGGCTGTTCGGACCGGAACTCTGGAGGTTGGTGCGGGTGAACCCGGGGTGCGCGGTGGTGCTGAGCAGGTCCCAGCTTTGCTCGGCGGCGATCGCGGCGGGGGTACTGGCCAGAATGTCGGCGCGCGCCACCTCGCCCTTTGCAGGGGTACGGATGGTCATCACGGCGCGGGAGCCGGCGCCGGCGCCGGTCAGGTGGCGCGTCGCATCCTTGCCACTGTTGGCGCCGGTGACGACGTGCTTGCCGGCCTGGTCGGGAACGTCGCGTTCGTAGCCGCGGTCGCCCATGGGACTCCTCGATCACATTTAAGAGACTGCTGGTCTCTTGCATTCAAGATAGCAGACCCCCGGTCCGTTAACAAGAGACCGGGGGTCTGTAGGGTGTGGCGCGTGGTGGACGGCACCGACACAACTGACACACAGCCATGTCCCTCCGAGGGCGATGGGCCACCCCACCGCGTCGTCCGAGAACCCCGCGCGACGACCTAGTGCCGCGTCAGGCTACGTTCGCCCTGTTGAACTACCTGGCAACATGTGCCTGACCCCGTGCGGGCGGGTGTAGGTCGCAGGCCCGCACGGGCCTCGGTTCCCGATCGGGATCCTTGTGCCGTCCGCCGCGCTCGGCCCACTGCCACCCAGGGTGGGGCTGGAGGTTGAGCGGGCCGAACTCGTCCAGGCAGAAGATGACTTCGGCAGCTTGGCCAGGCTCCAGGTCGAAAACGGCAGGCCGTGCTCGGCCGGCTTGGACTTGGCGAGTTATCTGCGGATGATCCGCAAAGGGTGCTTCCCCTCGTCGTCACCGGTCTCGCGGACGCGTACTCGTTCAGCCACCCGGACAGCCTTGCGACATCGCACCGTCCGGGCCGGCATTCGAACGGCGCGTCACATCACAACGGGGCGACGCACTTCTGGTCCGGCATTGGACGCTCGCGTCCGGGCCTGCGTCCCGTTGAACGGCCCGCCGGAGAGGGCGAGGAGGATCAGGAGGGCGAAGGCGACGACAGCCGTGAGGGTCCGTGCGTTGTTGAACAGTTCCCAGCGGTTCAGGATCTCGGCGTGGTCGGCCGGCGGTGTGGTGGCGGCCCACTGTTTGATGCGGCCGTTGATCGGGACGTTCCCGAGCCGGGTGATCAGGAAGGAGGCGATGGTCAGAAGTCCCGCCGCGGCTGCGAGGGCACGGACCCGGCCGCGCGTCAGGGCGGCGAGGGTGAGGGAGCCGAGGGCGGAGATCAGCATGGCTCCCTGCACGGTGATCCCGTTGACCTTCATCAGCTCGCTGTGGAAGTCGAGCCTCATGTCGATCGGCACGGCGTTGAAGGTCGGGACGAGATTGGCGGCGCCATAGCTGAAGGCGCCGGCGAGCAGACCGGTGGACACCAGGGCGAGTCCATGGGCGATGCGCACGCGCATGTCGGTACCTCTGTCGTGGGGGCGCCGCGTGAAGCGGAGCCAGACGGGATGGGTGAGCGTCAGGCCGGCTCGGTCACGTCGGCGGGTGGCGGCGGCAGTACTCGGGTGAGCTGGTGTGATCGGCTCATGCGCCCGTCGTCGGTGAACTCCGCGAAGAGGTGGACCTCGGTGGCAGTCTCGCCGCCTTTGCGCGTCCTGGCGTGAATCGTGAGGCGGGCAGCGATCCGTCCGCCGTTTACGACGGCGTCGTGTACGTCGAACCGCCAGCCGGTCACGTTTCGGTGCACGGGGCGGAGGTGCGCGAGGAGTCGGTCGTGGTCGAGCCGGACTCCGTCGCTGATCTGGACGATGTCCGCTGTGTAGTGACGGCCCATCACCGACTCCGGGGTGTCTCCCCGGACGGTGTGCGCGGTGAGGGAGTCGAAGAAGTCCTCGATGAACTGCTCGGGGGTGGTGTCGGCGAGTACCTTCATGACGCTCCGATCGGCGGATGCGGATGGCGGGGGCCGGATGACGGGCATGGCGCGGCGAGCACCTCCCGACTACGATCTCTTACGTCCTTGTAAGATATAGAGGCCCGTTAGCCTAGACAAGGCTGTAAGAGATGACTGGTTCTGGGGAACCCCGCCGTCGACGGCGCGCCGACGCCGAGCGCAGCAGGGCTGCCATCCTCGACGCGGCGGTCCGCCTGCTGCGGCAGCGCCCGGACGCCGGCATGGAGGCGATCGCAACCGAGGCGGGGGTCACGAGGCAGACGGTCTACGCCCACTTCTCGTCGCGCGAGTCGCTCCTCGCGGCCACCGTCGACCGGATCACCGAGGGCGCCGTCGCAGCCATGGACGCCGCTTGCCTCGACGAAGGGCCGGCCGCAGCCGCACTGACAAGGTTTCTTGACGTCTCCTGGCACTCCTTCGAGGACAACGCACCGCTGCTCCAGGCCGTGCCGACCGGCACGGCGGAAGAAAACGACCAGGCGCGCCACGAACCTGTCACCAGCCGCCTGGGTCGTCTCATCGAACGGGGCCAGCAAACTGGCGAGTTCGCCCCCGGCCTGCCTCCGCACTGGCTGGTGTCCGTGATCGTCGCTCTCGGCCACGCCGTCGGTGAAGAGGTGAACTCCGGCCGTATGACGAACGCCCAGGCAAGGACCGCCCTTCGCACCACGGTCTTCCGCGCTCTCGGCGCCACGGAGCGACGTGCGTGAACGGCGACCTCGTGGAGCACCTGCTGCCACTCACCCGCTGGATCGCCACCCATGCCGACGCCACCGTCGACGGCGCCGCCGGTCCGGACGACACCACCCGGCCCTGACCTCACTCCATGCGGGGATAAATTCAAGGGCCCCAACGTCGTTGCGATACACGTGCCACCGCGCCTGCCACCTCGAGCGTTGTCGGCGCTCATGTGGATCTCGCCCATACCCCGACCAACAGCTCCTGGCTGAACCGCATCGAGGCCCAGTACACGGCCCTGCGCTACTTCACGCTGGACGGCACCGGACCACGCCAGCCACAAGGAACAGGGCAGCAGCGCACGCGCCGCGTCCCCTCCCGTTTCCACGGTCAGGACCCCACCGTCGAGCGCGAGGCCAACGGGACGGGCTCTCCCAGCTTGGCGGGTTCCCCGCGGTTGATCCGGTCATGGCGTCCCCTGCAGAGCCGCAGGGTGGCGCGCTCCGCCACGCGTTGAGGCGTATCGAGCCGTCAGATCGATCAGGCCGATGTTCGCCGCGCCTGGCCGGTCCCGCTCGCGGAGCACGACGCGGCGCAGATTGTCCTGCCCGACCAGCGCCAGACCGCGGCCGAATCTCTCCCGGAGACCGGCCGCGACCGACGACTTCCCCGACGCGCTGTTACCACGCAGCACCACCAGCCGGGATTCTTCGCTGCCCACCATCACAGCCGCACCTAGCGGTCACCGACTACACAGTTGCCCGGAGCGCTCTCACGGCACCACCAGCGTCACCATCACCCCGGACTGGTGACTGTTCCGGCGTGCCGGTGTCCGCCCTTCAGGCAGGTAGTGCGCAGCATGCCCTCGACAACGACGGCCCCTCCCATCGCGGGCGATGCCAGTCCCCTTGATCAGTCATCCAGCAGCCTGGGCGCGCTCCTTGGTGCTTGGCGCGTCGCCGACATGGCCGGGCTCCTGCTGGCACGGCGCCGGCCGCCTGCCCAGACTGACCCCATGGAGACCATGGTGCGAGTGGACGGTGGCGAAGTCTGGGCGGAAGACACCGGAGGGGAAGGGCTACCAGTGGTCCTGGTCCACCCCGGCGTCGGCGACTCGACGATCTGGGACCCGGTCCTGCCCGGGCTCGACGCGCGGCGACGGGTCATCCGCTATGACGCCCGCGGCTACGGGCGTTCACCCGCCCCGGCCGTGGCGTACTCGCCGGCAGCCGACCTCGGCGCGGTGCTCGATCACTTCGGGCTCGCGCGGGCGGTCCTCGTGGCCTCCAGCATGGGCGGAGCCGCCTCCATCACATTCACCCTCAACGAGACCGAGCGGGTCGCGGGCCTCGCACTCCTCGTCCCGAGCGTCACCGGCTACGACAGCCCGGCCGACGCGGAGCTCTACCAGGAGATCGGGAAGCTCGCGACCGCCGGAGACACCGAAGGCATCGTCCGGTTCGGCCTCAGCCGGTGGGGCCGGGCCGGCGGCGGCAACCCCGAAACCGACCCTGTGGCGGCCGCCCACCTCAGGGCCGTACTGCCTGCCTGGTTCGCGAACATCAACCACCAGAAGACGGACCCCCCGGCCTTCGACCGCCTCGGCGAGATCACGACGCCCACCGTGCTCGCGCTCGGCGAACTCGACCGGCCCGAAGTGGTCCGCTGCAACGAAGAGATGGCCGAGCGGATCCCCCACTGCCGCCTGGCCCGCCTCACCGCCTCCGACCACTACCCGATGCTGCGGGAACCGCAGGCATGCGCCCAGCTGATCGAGGAGCTGCACGCCGAAGCACACTGAGGCCCCAGCGGCGTACCGCTCGCGTACCGCCAACGCGGGGCGCGAGTGGCGCCCGGGACAGTGTCCGATCGAGGGCGGTGCTCCGTCACAGACCAGAGGCCAGCCAGGCGGCCGCGGCCGCGGTGGCGGTGAGCGCGATGTTGAGTGCGATCCGGCGGTCTCCGCCGGTCAGGTGGACGGCGATCGCACCTGCCTGCAGGAGTACGAAGCCGCCGGCCGCGGCCATCGCCAGCGGCGGCGCGACGCCTGTCATCGGGGGCAGGATCAGGCCGGCCGCGCCGAGTATCTCGACCGTTCCCAGTGCCCGGAGGGCGGGCAAGGGTGTGCGGTCGACCCAGGCCATCATCGGACGGAGTTGATCGCGGCTGCGGGCAAGTTTCAACGTGCCCGCGTAGACGTAGAAGAGCGCGAGCAGGCCCGCGACGAGCCAGTAGACGATGTTCATCGTTGCCCCGTTCGAGGTGAGTGTCGTGGATCCTAGGTCGTGTTTCAGCGGGGGTCGGTGGCGGGCTCGGTCGCGTAACGGCTCATCGCCTCGACGTTCGCCTGGGGGACTGAGGCCGGCCGGCGGCTCGCGTCTCCTGGAGGTCCCGGAAGTACTGCACATAGCCATCGGGGGTGAAGGTGCTGAGCATGACGGCCGGATGGTCGGTCAGGTTGGCGAAGGTGTGCGGGGTCCCGGGCGGCACCATCACGAGCGTGCCTGTGGTGGCGTCGTGGTACTCGTTCCCGACGGTGAACCGCACGGTCCCGGAGAGGATGTAGAAGCCCTCGTCGTGCCTGGCGTGGCGATGCTGCGGCGGTCCTGGGGTGTGCGGAGCGAGGACGGACTCGGTGATCGCGAGGCGGTGCCCGGTGTGGCTGCCGTCCTCCAGGACGCGCATCCGCGTGGTGCCCAGAATGATCGTTTCGCCGTCACCGGGGCCTACCACCGGGACGACCGTGCTTGCCTGCGGCGCGTCGGCGCCCGCTGATTCGGTCATGCTCACCAGTGCACCTTCGGGGGCCGGTACGAGTCCAAGACCCGTCCCGCGGCGCCGATACCCACTGGGTATCGTTGCAGCGTGGAGCTAGGGACCTTGCGCTATTTCGTGGCCGTCGCCGAGGAACTCCACTTCGGCCGGGCAGCCACCCGCCTGCACATGAGCCAGCCGCCGCTGAGCCGGGCGATCAAGCGGCTGGAGGGCGAGGTCGGGACCCTGCTGTTCACCCGCTCACCGACGGGCGTCACGCTCACCCCGGCAGGCACTGTTCTGCTCGACGAGGCGCGGGCCCTGCTCGACCATGCCGACCGCGTCCGTGCACGCGTGAGCGCGGCAGCCGGCACCGCGACCCTCACCGTCGGCATCCTGGGCGACGGCGCCGACCCGGGGGTCTCCAGGCTCGCCGCCGCCTACCGACGCGCCCACCCCGGCATCGACGTCCGCATTCGCGACACCGACCTCACCGACCCGACGTGCGGGTTGCGCGCACGACTGGTCGACGTCGCCCTGACCCGGGCGCCGTTCGACGAGGCCGCCCTGACGGTCCGTACGTTGCGCACCGATCCGGTCGGCGTGGTCCTGCGCGCCGACGATCCCCTCGCCCGCCGCGACCGGCTGCGGCTGGCCGAACTGAGCGACCGCCGCTGGTTCCAGTTCCCACAAGGCACCGACCCGACCTGGCAGGCGTACTGGAACGGGGGCACCGTGCGCGAAGGTCCGGTGGTTCGCGCCGTCCCCGAATGCCTCCATGCCGTCCTCTGGAACGGTACGGTCGGCCTGGCCCCCCTCGGACACGACCTGCCTGCGGAACTGGCCATCGTGCCACTGATCGACATGCCGCCCAGCCGTGTGGTCGCGGTGTGCAACCAAGGCGACACCAACCCGCTCATCCGATCCTTCATGGCCATCGCGGAAGCCGCCTACCGGCGCTGACGGCATTCTTGGTGCGTGCCCCCTCCTAGCCCTCGGCAGAGACGACTGCCTGGGCGTCGGCGTCGGCACTTCTGGAGACGAGGGAGACGAGGGCGACGATCTGATCAGCAGTCAAGGGATGGATTCCCTAGCCGCCCCAGCGACCCCGCAGCACCTCGGCCCAGTCGCCGGCTCCCGGCCCCGGAGGGTCCACCTGCGGGACCGGTCCGGGAGCCGTCTCGATCACGTGCACGAGCGTCCAGGCGACGCCGTAGCAGTCGTCCGGACCGAAGCAGGTGGCCAGGGCAGCGGCCTCCTCGGGAGTTACAGGGCGGGAGATCGCCGTCAGCTGGCGCGCGCGTCGGTCGATCTCCTCCTCGCTCGCGTCCCAGTCGGGGAGGGGGCCATCGGCCACGAACGTACGTACCTCGGATCTCATGCCCCCATGATCCTTCCCCGCGCAGATCACACTCGTGCAGGGGCTCGGCAATCGCGCTGGGGTTCCGACGACCTCGGCCTCGATCGTCGAGACCTTCGTTTCCTGTACGTGGAGGGAACCGAGGATCCGCGCGGCGTCGGCCGGGTGATCGGACCAGTCGGTCGCCACCCCGCTGTATGACCGGACTGTCACAAGATCTGCGCTGTGGAACGTCACCGTCTCGGCAATCGTCTCGGGAGGCGGCGGGGCCACCGGCCCCGATGAACGTATGCGAGCAGGCAAGGCTGACCAAGATGACGACGGAAGCAGTTTCGGGTGGAGGCGCGGGGTCTCCGGAGCACGGGAACGATGCGGAGAGAGCCGCTGCGGCTGACGACCGTCGGGCTCACTCGCAGGAAAGCGTCACGGGAAAGGAGCGGCCCACCCAGGAGTCGTCGGAGTCCGAGGACGCTCCGGCCTCTCGCAGCGACGCTTCCCTCGCGGCCGGCTCCACCGACGAGGACGACGTACCCCCTCGTAGGGATGCGAGTGCGCCTGAGGCCGATGGTGCGGACGTGAGACCCGCTGGCTCATGCGCTGAGGGTGGCTCCGTGACCGCCGATGAGGCCCACGTCCTGGGCATGCCCGGTGTCGAAGAGCCGCCCCGGGAGGAGGACCGAGCCGGTTCCGAGGAAGGATCCGACGCCGTCGGCCCGACAGCGACCGAGCCCGAGACCGAGACCGGAACGTCCGGCCCCGCACCCGCACGGCCGCTTCCGGCCCGGGGAGACGGCGAGCCCGCTTCCGCCGCCCCCTCTGCAACTGGCCCTCGACCTGCCGTGGACCAGGCCACTGCCGTCCTGCGCACCGTCACCCCTGCATCCGGGCGGAGTGCCGCGCCGATCGGTGAGCGAGCCACGGACGCGCCCGGTCGGCCCGTGCCCTCGTGGGCGCGGTCCGAGGAGGGCGACCAGCGCACCGACGCCCTCCCCGTACCGGCGGGCCCGGACGCCCCGATACCGGCGGCCCCCACCCCCGCCCCGCGCCCCTTCGGGCACGCGGCCGTCGACGTCCAGGGGGCCGAGCGTTCCGCCGGGGCCCCGCTCGACCTGCTCGCTCACTCGGCCGACACCCCTCCCCCGGCTCAGGCTCCGCGCCGCGGCGCGGCACGGCGAGCCAAGGTCTGGGTCCCTCTCCTGCTGCTCCTCGCCGGTGCCGTGGCCGGTGCCCAGCTGCTGCGTCCCCTGCCCGCTCCGCAGCTCGTCGCGACCGAGCAGAGCCACACCGTGGAAGGCCGGCTCTCCATCCCCTGGCCCGGGGAAGGCCAGGGGGCCGTACGCCTCCCCGGCACCGGGACGATCGCCACGTTCGGCGCGCAGAAGCCCGTGCCGACGGCGAGCGTCGCCAAGATCATGACCGCGTACGTCGTGCTCAAGGACCATCCCCTGCGCAAGGGCGAGGCCGGTCCCACCATCACCGTCGATGCCAAGACGGTCGCGGAAGGCAGGTCCGAGAACGAGTCCCGCATCACGGGGCTCACCGAGGGCAGTACCTTCAGCCAGCTCGACATGCTCAAGATGCTGATGATCCCCTCGGGCAACAACGCGGCCCGACTGCTGGCGCGCTGGTCCACCGGCACCGATTCCGAGGCCGCCTTCGTGGACAGGATGAACGCCGCCGCCCGCGAACTCGGCATGAACGACACCACCTACACCGACCCGAGCGGTCTGGACGCCGGCACCGTCAGCACGGCGGTCGACCAGCTCAAGCTCGCCGAGGCGGTGATGAAGGACGACGTGTTCCGCTCCGTGGTCGCCCTGCCCGACGCCGAGATCAAGAACCTTTCCCAGCGGCTGATCAACAACAACGCCCTCCTCAACGCCCCCGAGTTGAGCATCCGCGGCATCAAGACCGGATCGAGCACCCCGGCCGGTGGCGCGCTGGTCTGGGCGGGCTACAAGTCCGTCGGCGAGGAGACCCCCCTGATCCTGGGCGCTCTGATGGACCAGCGCGCGGACGGCCCGGATCCCAACGCGACCAGGAGCCTGGCCCTGGTGCTGGCCAACAGCAAGAAGGTCGTCGAGTCGGTCCGCGGCTCCCTGACTTCGGCCCAGGTGGTCCGGAAGGGCGAGACGGTCGGGTACGTCGACGACGGGCTCGGCGGCCACACGACGCTCGTGGCGGCAGCGGACCTGACGATCGTCGCCGCCCCTGAGCAGACACTGCGCCTGACACTGGGTCCGAGCAGCGAGAAGGGCACGAAGGCCGCGGTTCCGCGCACGGCCGCGGCGGGTACCGAGGTGGGCGTGCTGAGCGTGGGCGAAGGTTCGGGTACCAGGAGCGTGCCGGTCGTGGTCGGCCGTGACCTCGCCGAACCGTCCATCGGCACCCGGCTCACCCGCATCGGCTGACCGGTCCGACAAGGGAAGCCGTCGTCATCGCCTCATCGCCTCGGGCAGGACCTCTCGTGGTGCAATGTGCCGCATGGCGACACTTCTCGACATGGCACAGCTGTTCCGTTCCCTGCACGTTCCGGGCTCTCCCCTGGTCCTGCCCAATGCGTGGGACGGGACTTCCGCACGCGTGGTCGCGAACGCCGGAGCCCGGGCGATCGCGACCACCAGTGCCGGGGTCGCCTGGTCACTCGGCCACGGCGACGGCGACCGCCTCACCCGCGACCAGGCGCTCGGCGCGATCTCCCGGATCACGGCCGTTGTCGACCTGCCTGTCACCGCCGACATCGAACGCGGCTACGCCACCGACCCGGCCGGCGTCGCCGAGACCGTGCGCGGCGTCCTCGCGGCGGGCGCCGTGGGGATCAACCTGGAGGACACCCTGCGTCCGGTCGCCGAACAGGCGCACCGGATCGCAGCGGCTCGCGAGGCCGCGGACGATGCCGGCGTTCCGTTGTTCATCAACGCCCGCATCGACACGCATCGCCTGCCGCCCGGTGACCGCTCGGCCTGGCTGGACGAGACGCTCGCCCGCGCACGCGCCTACGGGGCGGCCGGCGCGGACGGCATCTTCGTTCTCGGCACACCGGACGCTCGGACGGTCAGCACGCTCGTCGGCTCTCAGCCGCTGCCTGTCAACGTCCTCGCCGGGCCCGGTTCGCTCCCCGTGCCCGAGCTCGCCGCCGCGGGAGCCGCGCGCGTCAGCGCGGGATCGTCGATCGCCGAGGCGGCATACGGGCTGGCGGAGCGAGCCGCTCGCGAACTGCTGGAGGAAGGGACGACAAGTACCTTGGAGGGCGGCTTCGACTACGCGGGGCTCAACACGCTGCTCCTGTCCTGACCCACAACCTGTTGTGCCGCGAGCGTGGTCGGATGCGAGGGTTGCTCCATGCATGACTCAGCACCCCGTTCTTCCCGCTCCTTCGACGAGCTCGTCACGGAAGCCGACGAGGCCCCTGTGGAGGGCTGGGACTTCTCGTGGCTGGACGGCCGGGCCACCGAGCAGCGCCCCTCGTGGGGATACCAGCGGTTGATGAGTGAGCGCCTCGGCCGTGCCAGGGCCGCGCTCGACGTCCAGACGGGCGGCGGCGAAGTCCTGGCCGGCGCGGCGAAGCTGCCGCCGACGATGGTGGCCACGGAGTCGTGGCCACCGAACGTCGACAAGGCGACTCGTCTCTTGCACCCGCGGGGTGCGGTGGTGGTCGCCGACTCGGACGAACCGCCGCTGCCGTTCTCCGACGCCGCCTTCGACCTGGTGACGAGCCGCCACCCGGTGACCGTGTGGTGGGACGAGATCGCTCGCGTTCTCGAGCCGGGCGGAACGTACCTGTCCCAACAGGTGGGCCACGCGAGCGTCTTCGAAGTCGTCGAGTTCTTCCTCGGCCCGCAGCCCGAGGGGACACGCCGCGACCGGCACCCCGACGACGCGCGGCGCAGCGCCGAGGCGGCGGGGCTGGAGGTCGTGGACCTGCGCTTCGAGCGGTTGCGCACCGAGTTCTACGACGTCGGCGCGGTGGTCTACTTCCTGCGCAAGGTGATCTGGATGGTTCCCGGCTTCACCGTCGACGCCTACCGCGACCGCTTGCGCGAGCTGCATGGGCTCATCACGGAGGAGGGTCCGTTCGTCGCCCACACGACGCGCTTCCTGATCGAGGCACGCAAGCCCTCACACCTCCGATGACGGCGCGGACGAGAGTCGACGGCGGTGTTCGTTCACGTCAGTACCCACAGCACCGCCAGGGCGACCAGGAGGGAGTCGATCCTGTCCAGCAGGCCGCCCGAGCCGGCGAGCCAGCCGCCGGAGTCCTTCGCGTGGGCGCCGCGCTTGATCATCGACTCCAGGAGGTCCCCCAGGGGACCGCCGACGGCCACGGCCACGGCCGTCTGCCACGTCAGGCAGGACAGCACGGCCAGCACGCCGAGGCCGGCAGCCGCGCCCGCCAGCGTGCCGCTCCAGCGCTTGGCCGGTGACAGAGGGGACAGATGGGGGCCGCCGAGGCGGCGGCCCGCGGCGTACGCGACGATGTCCGCGATCGACACGGCCACGAACAGGACGAGGCCGAGGGTGCCCAGGGGTACGAGACCGGCCAGAACGCCCAGCCATACGAGCCCCAGCAGGCCCGTCCCCAGGCGCCGGAGTCCGTGCTCCGCGTCGCCCGATAGCAGGGGCACGCCGGCGATCGCGAGCGCCCCGACCGCCGCTACGCGGAGCACCTCCCCGGGGGCGAGCCAGGCGGTCAGGACGAGCCCGAGGACCGCCGCACCGAGCACGACGCGGTCCACCGGCCCCAGTTTCAGCAGCCCGCCGTACTCCGCCACCGCGACCGCCCCGACCACGGACGCGAGGACCGCGATCCCGGGTGGCCCGAGCCAGAACGCCGCGGTGAGCAGAGGTACTCCGATCGCCCACACGCACCACCGGAGCATCAGCTCACGCTGCCGCGTCGCCGCCACCGCGACCCCTCCGGCGGCCAGCGCTCCGCCGAGGTAGGGCACGAGACCCGCGACCGTGATCACCGGGAGACCCGTACCCGCGTGGTCAGCGCGTGCAGGGAACTCCGGCACGCCGCCACGATCCGCGCGTTCTCCGCCGTGTCGCGGACGGCGATCCGGACGGTCCGCCCCTCGTACGCCGGGGACATCGGCGACAGGTCCCGCAGGTACACGTCGTGCCGCCGGCACTCGCGCACCAGCTGAGCCGCGCTCGGTCCGTCCGCCGGCAGGGTCACCGTGAGGAAGTTCGCCACTCCCTCGTCGACCTCGGAGAACCCGTCCAACTCGCTGAGGGCGTGGGCCAGTTCTCGGCGCAGGAGGTGCGTGCGCGACCACTGTTCCGCGTAGTGCGCGGGGCTGCGCAGAGCCGTCACGGCGGCCAGCTGGGCAGGGAGGCTCACGGGCCACGGCGGAGTCCAGCGGCGCAGCTCCGCGGCTGTGGCCTCGTCGGCCACCAGGTACGCGGCGCGCATTCCCGACAGCGCGTACATCTTGGACAGCGAGGTGCAGACCACGACCCTCGGGTCGGCCGTGGCGAGTCCGACCAGCGAGTCCGCCGGGTCGACATAGCCCAGGTACGCCTCGTCGATCCACCACCGGGTCCGTGCGGGCGAGGCCTCGATGACCGCGCGCAGCGCGTCGGCGGGAGCGTGGCGGCCGGTCGGGTTGTTCGGGTTGACCACCACGACGAGGTCGTACCGTCCACTGCGGGTCGCGGCGGCGAGCCGGGCCGGGTCGAGCAGCCAGCCGTCCTCACGGCGCAGGGGGAGCCGGTCGACGTGGCAGCCGATCACGCGCTCGGTGACGTGGGCGTACTCGCCGTAGCCCGGGTCCAGCAGGAGGACTCGGCTTTCCGGGGTGAGCCACCGGCCGAAGGCACGGAAGATCAGGTCGGACGAGCCCGCCTCGACCACAAGTGACCGCACCGGCAGCCCGCGGGCCCTGGCGATCTCCGCGAGCAGTCCCTCCGCGCCCGTGGGCGGCGAGGTACGCGCCGCCCACGCCGGATCCTCCGCCATGACCGCGCGGACCTCCGGGGACGGCGGGAACCAGGCGTCCAGCACATCGGCGGGGACGACCTCGTGACGGCGGGTCAGCGTACGGAAGTCCGTACCGATCGCCGAGAAGAAGGCTCCGCCGTGCTCGCAGCCGTCCGCGCGCGGCGCGAACGGCACGTCCAACTGCCAGTCGAGCCCCGCCCGCAGACGCTCCAGGGTCCGGCCGTGGCGCTCCCCCACCGTCTTCGTCAGCTCGGCCACGGAGCCGCTCAGCACCTCGAAGGAGACCGCACCCGCGCGGACCGTGTGTCCCGTCGGCCGCAGCCCTGCGGCGAGGTACATGGCGAGCAGGTCCGTGCGCCCCATCGCCACGACCTGGCGTCCGCCGCGCGCCGCGACCCAGCGCAGCGCTGCGTACATGAGGAGCGGGGCCGCGGTCGTGGCCCGCCAGCGCTCCTCGACGGTCAGGACCCTGATCTCGAACGGCGCTTCCTCGGCCAGGACGGGGAGCTCTTCACGCGTCAGGTACTTGTCGAGGGAGTAGCGCCCGACCCACGGTGGGGTGAGGCTGACGAAGCCGATCCGGGTCTCACCGCGCGCGGCCACGAGGTACACGTTGTCGCCGTCGAGTCCGTCGCTCAGCCGTCCGGTCGGATCCACCGGATGCTGTCCCAGCTCCTCCGCGTACACACGATGGCGCAGCTCGTGGATCCAGTCGCGATCGCCAGTCGTGGCGGTGCGCAGCTGAAGGGCGTGGGCGTGGTCCATGCATGTCCCCTTGAGGCGGTCCGGTGTTCGCGCATCAGCATCGAGGAAGACCTGCCGAGGGCACCTGAGTACGCGTACTCACCGCGTACCGGGAGTTGATCAGTGGCGGACCGCCCCGACTCGGCCAACAGGCCCTGCGCGCGCTCGACGTACTGGTCCCGACGGCCCGGTGGCCAGGGCACCACCCGATGGAGGGTGTCAGGGTGAGCGGAGGAGGGTGAAGGCATCCACGGGTGCCTCGTCCAGGACGAAGCCGTTGTCGAGACGGACCCGGACCGTCACCCGCTGCACCTGGTCCCGGTAGGCGTTCCACGCGGGGACCAGCGAGGCGATCTGCTCCTGCAGCTGTTGCCTGCTGACCGGGGGCATCTGGTGGCCGAAGTCGTCGAAGAGCGACGTGAGCCGTTCGTACTCGCGGACCTCGTGGCTCTTGACGCGCCCGTGCTCGGTCACCCGCTCGACGATGCCCCCGAGTCCCGCGCCCAGGGCGAGGAACCCTGCCTCCGAGTCCGAGTCCGAGTCCGTGTCCTGCCGGGCTCCGTCGGCCCGGGTGACGTGGCCGGTCAGTCGCAGGTCCTCCGCCAGCGTGACCCGCCGGCCTTCTGTGAGCGTCATGGATCCTTCGTCTCCGGTCGTTCGAGGGGAGCCCATTATCCGCCCGCTCCCCGCCGTGCTTCGAGCGCGCGCCTATGGACACGGCGTGTGCCGCCGAAGATCGGGCCGGGCCTGACGCTCGCGGCGCGAAAGGGCCCACCGGTGCGGCGGCCGGGGCGGGCGGCGCTTACGTGTCGCTCACGTTTCGCTAACGCCGTTGCCCTTAGCGGGGATTGCTACGGTCGCTGGCCTCAACCAGCAACCCACTTGTCACGTGCCCGGTCCCGCTTCCACGGGCGGGGCCGGGAGGTCAGCCGCGTGTCACGTCAGATGCTCACCGTCCGCGCCGACGGCGCAGGCGACTGCCGCACCATCGCGGAGGCCGTCGCCCGCGCCCGTACCGGAGCCGTCGTCAGCATCCAGCCCGGTCGGTACGAGGAAGCCCTGGTCGTGTCGGCCGCCATCACGCTCGTCGCCGCGGAGGGGCGCGGGACGGTCGAGGTCGCTCCGCGCCGCGGCGTGGCGCTGACCTTCACCGGGGACGCGCTGATGGTGAGCGATCTCGTGCTCCGCGGCCACGACGACGACCTGCCCGTGGTGGACGCTCCGCGCGGGCAGGTCGCCATGGACCGGTGCGACGTGCGCGGCTCGGCCTGGACGGCCCTGTTCGCGCGTGGCAGTGGTTCGCTGGCACTGCGCCAGTGCCACGTCGGCAATCCGGCGGGGGCAGGTGTGGTGTCCACCTCCGCTGCGGAGAGCTTCCTGGAGGACTGCACGGTCGAGCACGTGGGCACCTCCGCGGTGGTGGCCGGTGAGCAGGGCCGCGTCACGCTGCGCGGCTGCCGGTTGCGTGACGCGCGCGGCAACGGCGTGCTGACGAACGGACAGGCCTCCGTGCGTCTGGAGGACTGCGACATCACCGGGACCGACAAACCGGGTGTGGCCGTCGAGGAGGACAGTGCGGTCACCTTCACGCGTGGCACCGTGCGCGAAGCGGTGGTCGGCGTGCTCGTGCACAGCACCAGGGCCGCCGTTCTGGAGGAGGTGACCGTGGTGGAGACCAGCGGTCACGGATTCGTCGTGGGCGCGGGCAGCGCGCCCACGCTGACCCGGTGCCGCACCGAACGGACCGCCGGGCACGGGCTGTTGGTGACGGATCGGGGCCGGGGTACGTTCAGCGACTGTGAGTTCACCGGGGCGAAGGACGCCGCGATCCGCGTCACCGGTTACGCGTCGCCTTCCCTCGCCGGGAGCCTGGTCCGGGACGCGCAGAGCGTCGGCGTGCTCGTGGAGGAGGATTCCACCGCGGAGTTCGACCGGCTGCGGGTCCTCGACACCACGGGCACCGGCATCGTGGTGCGCGCGGGAGCCAATCCGCTGCTGCGGCGCGCGACCGTGACCCGTACCGGTGGGCACGGGGTCGAGGTCGCCAAGGACGCGCGGGGGCGTCTGGAGGACTGTGTCGTCGAGGAGACCGGCGGGTCCGCGGTGCACGTGTCCGGCCACGGCACTCTGTACGTGGGCGGTGGGCGGCTGCGTTCCACCGGTGGCGCGGCCGCCCGGGTCGGGTCCCTGGGCACGCTCACGCTGCGGGACACCGTGGTGGAGGGGTCGGGCGGGGCGGGCATCCACGTCGAGGCGGACGGTGAGCTGTCCGCCACTCGTGCCAGGGTCACCGGTGCCGCCGAGCACGGCGTACTCCTCGCGCCGGGGGCCAAGGCCGCGCTGAGCGCCTGCGAGGTCACCGGCTCGGGTGGTGACGGTGTCCGCGTCGAGGGCACCGACCCCGTCTCGCTGGCCGGCTGTGTCCTCCAGAACAACCAGGGCAGTGGGCTGCGCCAGACGGTGCCCGGTGAGCGGCTGGCCGTCGACGCTCTGACGAGTACGGGCAACGGTGCCGCGGACGCGTGGGGAAGCGCCGCGGCCGCCGAGGACGCGGGCGGCGGACGACTGCCGGCGGGCGCGGTGCCGCAGCCCGCCGAGAACAGCGGCCCGGTCGACGAACTGCGGTCCTTGATCGGCCTCGAAGACGTGAAGCAGCAGGTGCTGACCCTGATCAACCTCAACCGGCTCGCCCAGCGGCGCGCCAGACTCGGCATGCCCGCCCCGCCCACCAGCCGCCATCTGGTCTTCGCGGGCCCTCCGGGCACCGGCAAGACGACCGTGGCCCGCCTGTACGGCTCGATCCTGGCCCAGCTCGGGGTGCTGCGTTCGGGCCATCTGGTGGAGGTCTCGCGTGCCGATCTGGTGGCTCAGATCGTCGGCGGAACTGCCATCAAGACCACGGAGACGTTCACCAAGGCGCTCGGCGGCGTGCTGTTCGTCGACGAGGCGTACACGCTCCTTTCGGACGGTGGCGGTTCGGGCGCCGACTTCGGCCGTGAGGCCATCGACACCCTGGTGAAGCTGATGGAGGATCACCGCGAGGACGTCGTGGTCATCGCGGCCGGCTATCCCGCCGAGATGGACGGCTTCCTCGCCTCCAACCCGGGACTCGCCTCCCGGTTCACCCGGACCGTCGAGTTCACCGACTACACGTCCGAGGAACTGGTCACCATCGTCGAGCGGATGTGCGCCGGTCACCACTACGAGCTGGACCCGGCCGCCCGCACCGCGCTGCGCGCACGCTTCGAGGCCATTCCCCGCGACGCGGTGTTCGGCAACGGCCGTACCGCACGCAAGGTCTTCGAGGAGATGGTCGACCGGCAGGCCTCCCGTCTGTCCACGCTCGCGGACGTGAGCGAGCAGGACCTGTCCCTCTTCGTCCCCGAGGATGTCGGCGCCCCGGCCGCGGCCTCCGGTGAGGACCCGGCCGGAGACCCGCTCCAGCGCCTGGAGTCGCTGGTGGGCCTGGCGAACGTCAAACGCGAGGTGGGCGATCTCGTCAACCTGCTCGCGGCCGCCCGCCGCAGGGCCGCGGCGGGCCTGCCCGCCCCGCGGCTGAGCAACCACCTCGTCTTCGCCGGCCCGCCCGGCACGGGGAAGACGACCGTGGCCCGTCTGTACGGGGAGCTGCTGGTCTCGCTCGGAGTGCTGCCGCGCGGTCAGCTGGTGGAGGTCTCACGCGCCGATCTGGTGGGCCGCTACATCGGTCACACGGCGCGGCTGACGAAGGAGGTCTTCGAGCGTGCTCTGGGTGGGGTGCTGTTCATCGACGAGGCCTACACCCTCACGCCTCCGGGTGGCGGTGCGTCGTCCGACTTCGGGCAGGAGGCGGTGGACACGCTGCTGAAGCTGATGGAGGACCACCGCGACGAGGTGGTGGTGATCGCCGCCGGCTACACCGACGAGATGGCCCGGTTCCTCGGGTCCAACCCAGGCCTGGAGTCCCGCTTCACCCGGCACGTCGAGTTCCCCGACTACTCCTCCGGCGAGCTGGTCACCATCGTCCGTCGGCATGCCGCCGACAACGGTTACGACTGTGCCGCAGGCACCGAGGAGGCGCTCGCGGCGTACTTCGACTCGCTGCCGCGCGGCCGCGCGTTCGGCAACGCCCGCCTGGCCCGCCAGACCCTGGAGCGGATGATGACCCGGCAGGCCGGCCGGCTGAGCACGATGGCCGCGCCGGGCCTCGACGACCTGCGGCGGCTGCTGCCGCAGGACCTGTCCGTCTGATCCGAGGCCCCGGATCGGCGCGCGCCGGTTCCGGGTCCTGGATCGCGGCCCGCGATCTGCGGGTCCTGTATCCGGGGTCCTGTATCCGGGGTCCTGGATCCGCGGGTCCTGGATCCGCGGGTCCTGGATCCGCGGGTCCTGGATCGTGGTCCGTCCTCTGCGACCGGCCGGTTGCGGCCGGTGTCCCCTCCCCTCTCATGGAACGAGGTACGCCGTCCATGCGCCGCCGTACACCCCTCATCCTCTGCACGCTGGCACTGGCCGCGGCCACCGTCCTGCCCGCACACGCCGCCGGGGCCGCGGACCCGCCGGTGGCGCTGCCGGGCATGCCCGAGCGGCTGGCTCCCGACCAGAAGTGCACGTCGTTCGCCGGCCGTCCGCTCGCGGACGCGCCGTGGACACGGCGCGCGCTGGGGCTCGACCAGGTGTGGCAGCTGTCGCAAGGGCAGGGCGTGACGGTCGCCGTGGTCTCGACCGGAGTCAGCGGGGTGACGTCCGTGCTCAAGGGGCGGGTACGGGCGCTGGGAGACGCCCACGGCGACTGCGTGGGCCGAGGGTCCTTCCTCGCGGGCATCGCCGCCGGGGCCACCGCGCCGGGGCAGGGCTTCTCGGGCGTCGCGCCCCGCACGGAGATCCTGGCCGTGCGGGGCACGGGCACCCGGGGTGAGGCGGATCCCGTCCGCATGGCCGACGGGATCCGGGAAGCGGCGCAGGGCGGCGCGGACGTCATCGCCGTCGGCGCGCCCCTCGACGGTGCCGATCCGCGGGTGCGGTCGGCGATGGCCGCCGCCACACGGGCGGACGCGCTCGTCGTCGTGCCGGCGGCTGCCGACAGCACGCCCACGGCCGACGGCGGGGCGGCTCCGCCCGCTCCCGCACCGCCGCAGCAGGCCCTGGCTGTCGTGGCCAGCGGTCCCGACGGCGGCCTCGCCGACCGTGCGCCCCGGTTCACCCGGGCCGACCTGACCGCCCCCGGCACCGCGCTGGTCGGCCCGGGGCCGCACGGCGACGGCAAGTGGACCGGCTCGGGTGCCTCGCTGGCGGCGGCGGTCACGGCGGGAACGGCGGCGCTGGTGCGTGCGTACCACCCCCAACTCGACGCGCAGCAGGTACGGGAGCGGTTGCTGCGGACGACGTACCCCGGTGACCTGCCCGCCCTGGACCCGTACGGGGCGGTCGCGGGCACCGCTCCGGAGCCCTCGCAGGCGCCGAAGGCGCAGGCGACGGGGGCCGGCGCGATACGCCTGCGGGAGGCCGACGACACCGGCTCCGCCCGGACCATGGCGCTGCTCGTCACGGGCGGATCGCTGGGGACGGTGGTCGTGGTGGCGTTCCTGGCGGCGGTCGTGCCGCGCGGCCGGCGGCGGGGCTGGCGCGCCGGGCGGATCGGGGACCACGGACCGGGCGGGGCTTGAGCCCGTCGGCGCGGAGTGAGGAAGGCGGGGTGCGAGTCCCACCCCCGCCGACCCTGAGCAGGACGGGCGGACCTGCCCCCCTGCCCGGAGCAGGACAGGCGGGCCTAAGACCCGCCGGCCCGGCGCAGAACAGGCGGGCCTAAAACCCGCCGGCCCGGCACAGGACGAGCAGACATGAACCCCACCGGCCCAGCAGAGGACGAGCGGACCTGAACCCCGCCGGCCCGGCACAGGACGAGCACCGCTTCGGCCCGGGCCGACTCGGCGTGGGCTCGGCCAGGCCGCTCGGCGCCGAGGCGGTACCGTCCCGGCCCTCGGCCGAAGCGGCACCGGCGGGCCCGGCCGACGCCCGCCTTCGGGCCGGCCGGACTCGGTCTCCCCGTCCGGGTCTAGACACTGTCCGGCGGATCACGGGCGGAGCCATAAGAGGACCGCCGCGACCGTTACGGTGCCATGGAAGGCTTAGGCCCTCTTGTCGTAGCGGGTGGCGACGGCTCGGGAGTTCTTGAGCCGGTTGATCGTCCGCTCAACCTCGTTCCGGCGTTTGTAGATCTCACCGTCGAAACCGGCGGGCCTGCCGCCCTTGCTGCCACGCCGTTTGCGGTTGGCTCGCTGGTCCTTCGGCTCTGGGATGGTGTGCTTGATCTGGCGTCTTCGCAGGTAACGGCGGTTGCGGCGCGAGCTGTATGCCTTGTCGCCGCCAACCTGGTCTGGCCGGGTGCGCGGCCGCCCGCCCTGCGGACGGGGAACGCGGATGCGTTCGAGGACCTCGATCATCTGCGGTGCGTCGCCCCACTGTCCGGGCGTGACAAGGAAGGCCATCGGTCGGCATCCACCCTAATCGGCATCCACCCTCACCGGCGAGGTGGATTTTGCAGGTCAGGCCGCCCCGGGACCGTCCGAGTCCCTCGTCAGTGCGGTGGTGCCGGGGCGTTGTCCTTTTTTCGGGACGCGCGGCTTCTTCTTTCGGGCTCCGGCCGCGTGCTGATGGGCCCGGCATGACGTCGAGTCGACGCTGACCATGCTCCAGTCAATCCGGCCTGCGAGATCGGCCTCCGCCTGAACGGCACGCAGGATCCGGTCCCACGTGCCGTCCGCCGACCAGCGCCGGTGCCGTTCATAAACGGTCTTCCAGCTGCCGAAACGCTCAGGCAAATCCCGCCACGGTATGCCCGTCCGGACCCGGAACAAGATCCCGTTGATCACCTGGCGGTGGTCGTTCCACCGCCCGCCACGCCGCCCCGACGCCGGCAGGTGCGTCTCCAGCCGGGCCCACTCGGCATTCGTCAGATCACCCCGCCCCATGCTGGACTAACGAGCCAGCAACGCGGCAGGATCGGGCGGCGCGTTGAGAGGGGCTCCCCCTCCGGCTCGTTTCGCCGACTGGGGTGATCGTCGACTTTGTGTGCCGTCGTTGCTGGCCGGGTTGCCGTGACTGACAGATCGCCGACAGCGTTACCGCCGTCCATGCGGAAGTGCTCACCTAACCTTTGCCCACGGGTATTCTCTGGCGATGTCCAATCAGTCAGTGGCGGCGGGAGTCAGTCTCGCTGGTGTGATGGCGCACTGCGGCGGAAGCCCGGTGGGGGCCGTGCAGCTTTTGGTGGGGGCAATAGCCTCGGAACCGGCGGCTCCGGAGCCCTATGCGGCCCTCGCCGAGTTGTGGCAGGACCGACGCTCGGAACTGAAGGAGAGTCTCGAAGGGGACGGCTCCTTGAGTGCTGTGCTGGCGCAGGCGTACTTCTTGTTCCTTGAAGGGGACATGAACAACGCGGTGATGGCCCTTGGTTCGGTCACGGGTGTGCGGCCCAACGCGGCATGGGGTACTGCACCCTGGTTCGGCGATGCCCGCTTTCTCGGCGCGGTGAGTGCTGCGGCGCTGGCAGAGGCGTGTCTGCGGACGTTGGACTACGGCCACGACCTGGACACCGACGAGATGCGGGAGCGGTTCGCGCCCTGGTTCCACGCCCTCGACGTGGTGTCCGAACGGGATCCCGTGCCGGAGTCGCTGGCCGCGATGGCCAGGCTGCCCCGGGCCTGCGGCCGGTACGAACTGTCCTTTGCACTGTGCGACCGCGCCGATGCCGTCGATCGGGTCATTTGGACGGCAGTCGCACGAGCGGCCACCTGGCGTGTGATGGGCAACCTGGATCACGCTGCTGCAGCCTTCGAATCCGCCCTGCTCCTAGACTCCGCCAACTGGTCCCTCTACCTGGACCTAGCGGACGTGCGTGCCGAGCAGGGTGACTTCGCCGCAGCCGCGAGCCTCGTTGAACAGGGCCTGAAATACGAACCTCACGAAGTCACCCTGCGCGCGGCGAGCGCCGCCTACCGCGCGCGCCTTTCCGGCTCGTCCGACGACCTGAGTGCCCTGATCGCCCTGGCGCCAGAGATCGCGAACACCACCTATCGGAATCTGCTGATCGACTACGCATGTGCAGGTCCGAAGCTGCCTCGGAGACTCGTTGCCGAGGCACACCGCATCCGTAAGAACTGACAAGGGCTGTCGTGCCAACCGGTGCCAGTCAGGATGGCCTTCCGGTTCCTAGTCACGTGATCCGCCGGACAGTGCCTAGTCCGGCTCCTCCGTCTCCGTCTGCGTGGGCAGGGCGAGTTGCACCAGCGCGGCCTTGCGCCGGGCGATCCGCAGGGCACGGCCGGGCGGCAGGATGCGCGGGCGGACGCCGTCGAAGACGAAGCCTTCGGAGGTCGGGCAGGACATGAGCAGACCGGCCGCGTTGACCTCCTGGAGCTTCCGGGTGAGCGGGTCCTGACGGGATGCGCCGGTCGCCGCCCGGGCCAGTACCAGGTGGAGGCCGATCTCGTAGCCGAGCGGCAGGTGCGGGATCAGCGGGTCGAAGGGCCCGTCGAACGGCGAGCCGACCATCTCGTAGTCGTCGACCAGGACGAACAGCCGCGGTCCCGTCCACCAGTCCGCGCGGCGCATCCGGGCCGGCGAGATCTCCTCGGACGGTGTGCGGGCGACCATGGCGCGGGTGACGCCTTCGACGAGCTCGCGCAGGGGGTTGACGGCGACGGCGTGTCCGAGGCGGTACTCCGCGGGCACGGCCTCCACCAGCTCGCGCCGGTAGTCGACGACCAGGATGCGCGCCTCTGCAGGGGTGTGGTGCGCGACGATCTGCTCGGCGAGCAGGCGCAGGGCGCTGGTCTTGCCGCTCTCGGTGTCGCCGACGATCAGCAGGTGCGGGCTCTGCGTGAAGTCGTGGACGACGGGCGCGAGCGACGCTTCGTCGACGCCGACGGGCAGGCGCAACGGAGTCTCGGCGGGGCTGAGTTCCCGGACGCCGAAGCGGGTGGGCAGCATGCGGACCGGAGGCGCGGCCGGCGCGTCCCAGTGCTCGGCGATCCGTTCGACGAGCGCGGTCAGCGCTTCGCTGAGGTCCTCGACGTCCTCGCACCCGTCGATCCGCGGCAGGGCCGTGAGGAAGTGCAGCTTGTCGGGGCTCAGGCCGCGCCCGGGCCGCACGGGCACGGTGGCGGCCTTCCGGGTGTCGACCGCCGAGTCCATGGGGTCGCCCATGCGCAGTTCGAGACGGTTGCCGACCTGGTCGCGCAGGGCGTTGGACAGCTCCAGCCAGCGGGCGGTGCTGACCATCAGGTGGACGCCGTAGTTGAGGCCACGGGTGGCCAGGCCGTTGAAGACGGCGATGTCGTCGAACATGTCGCTGCGGACCGTCGACCAGCCGTCCACGACCAGGAACACGTCCCCGAAGGGCTCGTCGGGGTACTGTCCGGCCGCGCGCCGCTTGCGGTACGTGGCCATGGAGTCGATGCCCTCCTCCTGGAAGAAGACCTCGCGACGGTCGAGCAGAGTGGTGACCTCGGCCAGGGTGCGGGAGATCTTCTCGGCGTCCAGGCGGCCGGCGACTCCGCCGACGTGCGGCAGGCCGGCCAGGCCGAGGAGGGCGCCGCCGCCGAAGTCCAGACAGTAGAACTGGACCTCGCGCGGAGTGTGGGTGAGGGCGAGCGCGGTGATGAGGGTGCGCAGTACGGTCGACTTGCCGCTCTGCGGGCCGCCGGCGACGGCGAAGTGCCCGCCCGCGCCGGAGAAGTCGACCGTGAGCAGCTCGCGTACCTGCTCGAAGGGTTTGTCGACGATACCCACCGGCACCCGCAGGCGGCCCCGGTCGGGCGAGCCGGCCGTGGTCAGACCGAGGCGGGGGTCGGCCTCCAGCGGTGGCAGGAGGGCGTCCAGCGTGGGTGCCGACTCCAGCGGCGGCAGCCACACCTGGTGCGCCGGCGGTCCGCTGTCCTGGAGGCTGTCGAGGGCGAGGGCGAGGAGGGTCTCGTCGCCGTCGGGCTCGGGCGCGACCGGGTCGGGCGCGGCGGGCAGGGTGCGGGGAACGACCCAGGTGGTGGCCCAGGGCACCACCTGGCGGGCGATCCGGGCCTGCTGGGCGCTTCGGCGCTTGACCTTGTAGGTGCCGGACACGTACGCGGCACGGAACCGGGTCAGCGCCTCGACCCCGCTCTTGAGGTAGCCGCTGCCGGGCGTGGGAGGCAGGTGGTAGGCGTCGGGCACGCCGAGGACGCCGCGTGACTCCATAGCGGAGAAGGTGCGCAGCCCGATGCGGTACGACAGGTGGGACTCCAGCTGGTGCATGCGGCCCTCCTCCAGCCGCTGGGAGGCGAGCAGCAGATGGACGCCGAGGGAGCGGCCGAGGCGGCCGATCATCACGAACAGGTCCATGAAGTCCCGGTGCGCGGCCAGGAGTTCGGAGAACTCGTCGACGACGACGAACAGCGACGGCAGCGGGTCCAGCGGGGTCCCGGCCGCGCGGGCCTTCTCGTACTCGAGGACCGAGGAGTAGTTTCCGGCGCGGCGCAGCAGCTCCTGACGTCTGATCAGCTCGCCGTGCAGGGCGTCCTGCATGCGCGCGACGAGCGGGATCTCGTCGGCGAGGTTGGTGATGACGGCGGAGGTGTGCGGCAGCCCGTCCATGCCGAGGAAGGTGGCGCCGCCCTTGAAGTCGACGAGGACGAAGTTGAGGGTCTCGGAGGAGTGGGTGAGGGCGAGACCGAGGACGAGGGTGCGCAGGAGTTCGGACTTGCCCGAGCCGGTGGCTCCGATGAGCATGCCGTGCGGGCCCATGCCGCCCTGCGCGGACTCCTTGATGTCCAGTTCGACGGGCAGACCGTCCTCGCCGACGGCGATGGGCACCCGAAGTCGCTCCCGGCTCTCCAGCGGACGGCCGAAGAGCTTGGCCGGGACGTGCCGGCGCAGGTCGGATATGCCCAGCAGAGACGTCAGTTCGGTGTCGGCGGCGAAGGGCTCCGCGGCGACCGCGCCGCCGCCCAGACGGTACGGGGAGAGGCGTGTCGCCAGCGCGCGTGCGGCGAGCGGGCCCAGCGCGTCCGGGCGACCGAGGAGTTGGGACTGCTCCTGACGGTCGCGGTCGGTGCGTACCAGGTGGAGTCCTTCTTCGCCGAGCCGCAGGCGCAGCGTGCCGCGCGCGGGCTTCCAGGCGAAGTTCCCGGAGAGGTCGAGCACGACGGTGTTGCGGTAGCCGGGCCCGGAGAGCCGGTGTCCGCCGGGGACGGCGCCGCCGTCCACCACGATCACCGTGAACGGCTCGTCACGGCTCGGTGCGGTGTCCGGGTCGAACGGCGGCCGTTCGGTGAAGTCGGCGCCGAGCAGCTCCTCCAGCTCGGCGAGGCCGGCCGCGACGGTGCGGGCCGCTCCCGCGCCGTCACGCTGGTAGCTGTGCTGGGCGTGCGGCAGCCACTTGGCCCACTCCCAGTCGGCGCGCCGCTCGTCGGACAGGCAGAGCGCCACGGTCAGCTCCTCGGGGGCGTGGAACGTGGCGAGCTGCGCCACGAGCGCGCGCACCATCGCGCGGCCGCGCTCCTCATCACCCTGGACGAGCACCTTCGACCAGGCGCGCAGGTACAGCGCGATCGGCTGCTCGGGCAGCGTGCCGTACGCCCGGATGAAGCTGCGCAGAGCGTGCGCGGACAGCGGTTCGAGGTCCTCGACGGGCTTGGTGGACAGCGGGGCGAGGCGGGTGCCGAGCTTCTGGTCGCCCACCGCGACGCGCACCTCCGCGAAGTCCTCGTCGGAGCATCGGCGTTCCCACTGCCGGCTGGTGCCCACCAGCGCCCACAGGGCGGAGGGTCCGGGGTGGCGCCAGGCGAGCGCCTTCTGCTGCTCGGCCACGGTGCGCCGGATCCTGCGCCGGGTCTGCGCCAGGTAGCGCAGGTAGTCGCGGCGCTCTCCCTTGAGCTTGCGTTTGCGCTCCCCCGCGCTGCGCATGAACTGTCCGACGATCATCACCACGGACGACAGCAGCATCATGCCGATGGCGAAGTAGCTGAAGGCGGTGACCTGTCCGGGTCTGATGAACATCATCAGCATCGCGAGGGAGGTGAGGCCCATCGGCAGGTACATCCACACGGCCGAGGAGTTCGGTTCGGCCTCGGGCAGGGTGGGCGGCTCCTGGAGACTCAGCTCGCCGTCCGGCATGTCGGGGCCGCGCCGGCGGGCGGGGCGGCGGAACAGGACAGTGCTCAACCGGAATCTCCTCGGTCGCTCGCGCGTGAGATCCGCGCGCGGGGCGCGCGCGGAACGGCGCGCGCGGGAAACAGGGGGCGGGTTGGCCGCTGCGCCGGAGGACGCAGGGGTGACCGCTGCGCCGGAGGGCGCACAGGTCATACGTACCAGAGCCCGCTAAAGCGCCGACGGCAGTCCGACGTTAGCCACGCCTGCTCTACTTCGGCCTCCCGACCCCGGCAAAGAGGTGCTGGCCCCTGCCATGACTGACACATCGACCTCCGGCCTGTGCCGGCTCACGGTCCACACCCCCCGACGGCTCGTCGAGCTCGCCGTGCCCGCGGACGTACCGGTCGCCGACCTGCTCCCCATCCTCCTCGACCACGCCGGCGAAGGCCTCGCGGAGGAGGGCATCGAGCACGACGGCTGGGTCCTGCAACGACTGGGCGGCCATCCGCTGGACGACGAGTCCACGCTGGAGGCGCTCGCGCTGCGGGACGGCGAGACGCTGCATCTGCGGCCCCGCTCGCAGACGCTGCCGCCGCTGCACTTCGACGACCTGGTCGACGCGGTCGCCTCCACGATGCGCGAACGCCCGCACGGCTGGGCCGAGCGCACGAGCCGCCGGTCGCTGCGCACCGTCGCCGTCGTCCTGCTGGCCGCCGGTCTGGTGGTGCTGGCCCTGCCCGGTGGCGCGGCGCCGCTCCGGGCGGCGGTGGCCGCGGCCACCGCGCTGCTCGTGCTGTTCGCGGCCGCCTCGGCCAGCCGTGCTGTCGGCGACGCCGCCGCCGGTGCGGCGCTCGGCGCCCTCGCACCGCCCTATCTGGCCCTGGCGGGTGCTCTGCTGCCGGTGGGAGAGGCGAGCCCGCAGGTGATCGGGGCGCGCCTGCTCGCCGGTTCGGCGGCCGCCGCCGGGGGCGCGGTCCTCGCGGTGGTCGCGGTCGCCGCCTTCGTACCGCTGCTGGTCGGCTGCGCCGTCGTCGCGCTCATGGGCGTGGTCTGGGGCTGTCTGATGCTGCTCCTGGACGTGCCGGCCGCGCACGCGGCGAGCATCGTCGCGGTGGTGGCGGTGGCGTTCGGCGGTCTTGTCCCCGGCATGGCGTTCCGGCTGTCCGGCCTCAAGCTCCCTGCCCTGCCGACCAACGCCGAGCAGTTGCAGGAGGGCATCGAGCCCCACCCGAACCAGCAGGTCGTGGACCGCACGGCGCTCGCCGAGGAGTGGATGACGGCCCTGTACGCGGCGACCGGCCTGGTGTGCGCGGCCGTCGTGACCGGGCTGGTCGTCGACCGTCCGACGACGGCCTCGCTGATCACCGCGGCCGTGCTCAGCGTCCTGTTGCTGCTGCACGCACGGGGCGTCGGCCACGCGTGGCAGCGCCCTGCGCTGCTCCTGCCGGGCCTCTTCGGGCTGGTGCTGCTGTCCGTGCGGCTGGGTATCGGGCTCTCCGTGGAGCAGCGTCCTGGGCTCGTCGCCGTGCTGCTCGCGCTCGGCGCGTCGGCGGCGATCGCCTCGTGGACGGTGCCGGGCCGGCGGGTGCTGCCGCACTGGGGCCGGGCGGCCGACATCCTGCACACGCTGTGCGCCGTCGCGCTGATCCCGCTGTCCCTGTGGGTGCTCGGCCTGTACGCGACGCTTCGCGGCGTCGGCGGATAGGGGCGGGGCATGCAGTCGAAGCGAGACCAGGTCCAGGCCCACATGTTCCTGATGGGGCGGTTGACCAGTGGCATGCTGCGTGGCGATCCGGACGCGCCCGAGTCGCCCGTGGGGCGCACGAACCGCGGTCTTGTGTGGGGGATCGCCCTGGGTGTCGTGCTGGTCGTCGGGTTCCTGCTGTTCGGGATGATCTCCCCGTCCGGTACGAAGACTTGGCGCCAGGAGTCGGCTCTGATCGTCCAGAAGGACACCGGAACCCGCTATCTGTACCTGGACGGGACCCTGCGCCCCATCCGGAACTACGCCTCGGCGAGGCTGATCGCCGCCGACCGGCTCAAGCCGGTCCAGGTGTCCGCCGCCTCGCTCGCGGGCGAACGCCACGGCCCCCCGGTCGGCATTCCCGGCGCGCCCGACGCTCTGCCGTCCGCCTCCGGCCTGGAGCAGGGTGCCTGGCAGGTGTGCGCGAGCGAGCCGGTGCGCACCGGTGCCGACGGCTCCGGGCGTCGCCCTGTGACGTCCCTGCGCCTGGGTCTGGAGTCGCAGGGCCGGGCGCCCGCGGTCGACCGGGGCGTGCTGGTCCAGGCGCCGGACGGACGGCGGTACCTGTTGTGGGGCGACCGCCGGCTGCGTCTGGGTGAGCACGGCGCGGCGCAGTCGCTCGGGTACGCGGACGCGACGCCGCTGCCCGTGTCCGCCGCGTTCCTGGACAGCGTCCCTGCGGGTCCCGATCTGACGCCCCCCGAGGTGTCCGGGCGCGGCGCCCCCGGCCCCGCGATCGGCCCCGGCCCGAGCCGTACCGGTCAGGTCTACGCCCTGGCGTCGCCGGGTGCGGCAACCCAGCACTACGTGCTCGAAAGCGCGGGTCTGCGCCCGCTGAGCGAACTCGCCGCGGCTCTGGTCCTGGGGGACGACCGTACGGCGAAGCTGGCCTACCCCGGCGCCACGCCGACCGTACTTCCCTTGGCGGCTTCGGAGTTGACGCGCCACCAGTCGGCCCGGGCCGACAGGGATCCGGCGAACTGGCCGCCCCGCGTGCCGACCGTACGCGCTCCGGGACCGGGCACGTCGGTGTGCGCGCGGATCCAGCCCGAGGGCACGCAGCCCAGGGTGGGTATCGCCCTCGTGCCGACCGGACCGGCCCTGCCGGCGCCGCCGGAGGGCCCGGACTTCGCACCGGCGTGCCTGGCGGTGGACGGGCTGTCGGTGCGGCCGGGTGGCGGCGCGCTCGTCCAGGTGCTCGGGGCCGGCGGGTCGTCGATCGGCACCACCACGTATCTGGTGACGGACGTGGGTGTGAAGTACCGCCTGCCGGACGCCACTTCGATGCAGCGCCTGGGGCTGAAGGGCGGTCGCGCCCAGGCCGTGCCGTCGCGGCTGCTCGACATGCTGCCGACGGGTCCGCCGCTGGACGCGCGGGTGGCGGGGGGTGAGGTGGCGGCGCGGCCCGACCCGTCGACGTGTCGCTGAGGGCTCGCCCCCGGGACCACCGCGCGAGGTGTGGCCTTCGTCACGGCACCGTCGCGCGGGGGTGGTACCCGGCGGGGCCGACAGCACTTCGTTAGCCGGGCGTTAGGCCGACCGTCGAGACTCGATGACCTCACGTCGAGGGCGCGCGCCGGTGAGCGCCGCGCGCGTCCCCTCTCCCTTTCGTCTCCGCAGGAAGGACCTCGGTCATGGCCACCCCGCCCGGGAACGTCCAGAGTTCGTCCCAGTCCGAGAACCAGAAGGGCAACACCGCCCTCACCCAGGCCAGGTCGCAGATCCTGCAGTCGCAGGACCACGTGAAGACCACGATGGGTTCGCTGACACGGACCTACGGCGGTGCGGACGGCCAGGCCTACCGGCAGTTGCTCTCCGACTGGAGCGGCCAGGTGGACGTCATCGTCCGCAACATCGACCAGATGATCCAGAAGCTCCAGGAGACGAGCGCGCACCAGACCACCGTGCAGACGAACACCGGCGACCAGATCAGGAACGCGGGGCTCAACAACAACGCGTTCAACCAGCTGATGGGCTGATCGGCGCCCTCGCCGTCCCCGTTTCCTCGCCCACTCCACCGAAGGAGGACCGATGTCCACTCCCCCCGGCTACGACCACAGCAACAAGACCGACGGCCAGATCTACGTCGAGTACAAGTCCGTCGACCAGGCCGCCGACGACATGCGCCTGCAGACGGAGCGCATCAAGAAGTTGGTGACCGCGCTCAACGAGGAGCTGATGGGCCTGTTCGGCGCCTGGCAGGGCGCGGACGCGGCGGCGTACACGTCGATCCAGACCCAGTGGAACGGCGCGGCGAATGCGTTGGGCACGATCCTGCAGAGCCACAGCGCGACCCTGAACGACATCACGGACCAGTACCGCCGGCACGAGGCGCAGACGAAGGACAACTGGGAGGGCGTGCGGATCGGCCGGTGAGCGGTGCCAGCACTCCCCCGCCCGACCGCTTCCGGATGATTGCGAGAGACCGTGGCCGACGACCCCGGATCGAAGCCCCCCACTGGTGACACCAAGCTCACGCGCCTCGACGTGCAGACGCTGCGCCGTTTCATCGACCACGACGTCGCCTCCTTCCTCCTGTGGTTGGGGGCTCTGCAGGAGGCGGGCGGGCGGTACGTCAAGAACGGGGAGGGCTACGACCTGGACTTCTCGGGTGTGCCTTCCATGAGCGGTCTGTCCGCCCAGCTCGAGAGTCCCACGCTGTACAACAGCAAGGTGACGCTGCTCCTCGGGAAGCTCACCGCTCCGGGCAAGGACGACGGTCCGATGTCGGCCCACGACTTCCTCGCCTTCGTGAAGGGCGCGGCGTCCGAACTCGCCGTCGTCGTGGACGACCAGAAGGACTTCTTCGAGGACGTGAAGAGGAACCTCGAGAGCGTGCTCACCACCATGACCGGCGCCCAGCACAAGAACCTGGACGAGATCGACAGTCAGAAGTTCCTCGATCTCTTCCGGGACGTGGAAGCGGATCTCACCCAGTCCCGCAAGACCTGACGCCCGCCTCCGGGGCGCGCACCCGCCCGGCCCCACCCCACCGACGAAGGAGTCGCTCGCTCCATGGCCGAAGCCCCCAAGAACGGAAACGTCTCCACCCAGCCGGACTGGGAAGCCATCATCAAGCAGTTCACGGGCTTCGACGGAGGAACCCGGGCCCAGGTGGCTGCCATCGGAGGGGCCGACACCAAGCAGGGGGACGGCAGCGAGTGGATGCGCATCAAGATCGAGGACGGGCAGAACTACCGGGCCACCACACCGACGATCGAGGACGGTGACGTCGACGGGCGGGTGATCAAGCTCTACGCGGGTGGAGAGAAGATCGGCGCGAGCGTCGCCGTGTACACGGTGACGCTGACCGTGCCCTGGTCCGGGCCGGACGGTTCGCACTGGCACAACCACGGAGTCGCGGGCGCCTTCGACTGGGGATACCGGGAGGCCCTGGACCATCTGCTCACGAAGTACACGACCGACGGATTCGGCGGAGGATACGACCCTCCGAGGGTGGTGGCGTTCGCGGACGCGCCCGATCTCCGCACGCTCCCGCCCATAGCCATGGCCTTCGACCGCGTCAGCCAGTTCTTCCGGGACCACAGCCCCAAGCTGGAGCGGTGGGTGAAGGACCTCGGTGGGGAGGACGCCGCCTACCGCGGGTCGGGGGCGGACGTCTTCCGCGACCTCATCGGCGGGACGAGCACCGGTTACAAGGACTTCCTGAGCCTTTTCGCGCTTCCCGCACCCCGGTCGGGAAGGTCTTCGCAGATCGACCCGGGCTTTCGCGCCGACTCCGTGGTCGCGGACCGCGTCATGGAGGCCGAGGAGACCTTCCTGTCCACCGCGAAGCGGTTGAAGGAGATCCACGAGGGGTGGATCGCCACCAATCTGTGGCTGGGGACAGCGCTCCTGGACAAGCACATCGACGCCGCGGCGACCTGGCTGAACGAGAACAACATCGCGAAGATGCGGCAGTCGAAGTATGAGGTGTCCCAGGTCGGGGAGGGCTTCAGTACCAAGCATCCGCTGTACGGAGACCTCGCCCAGGAAGCCGGCTGGAAGGGCGTGTCCAGGCAGGCCTGCGCCGAGTGGATCGCCACGATCAGGACCCATCTCGACGAACCCGCCAGAGTCGTGGTCATCGACTTCAACAGCAAGATGCGCGGCTTCGAGCGACGCACCCCGTTCGCTTTCAAGGCGGGCATCACGAGCCTCAAGGAAGCCAACGCCGCCGACGAGGCGAAGGCGGACGCCGACAAGGCGAAGGCCGACGCGGAGAAGGAGAAGGCGGACGCCGAGAAGGAGTTGGAGAAGTACAAGCAGGGCGGCGGCGGAGGCGGAGGCGACGTTCCCCCGCTGGGCCCGAACCCCACCGGGGGCGGCATCGGCGACGGCAAGGGCGGACCGGGCCTCGGAGACGGCAAGGGCGGTCCCGGCCTCGGCGACGGGAAGGGAGGACCTCCTCCCGTCACGATCCCGCCGCTCGGCCCCAACCCCACCGGCGGCAACGGCTCCGGCGGGCTCACCGGCTCGGGCCCGGGCAGCGTCGTCCGCAACCCCGACGGCTCGACCACCGTCACGAGCCCCGACGGCCGACAGACCACGTACCCGCCCGGCGTGATCCCCCCGCCGCTCCCGCCGAACGGCATCGGCGGCGGCCTCACCCCCGGTGGCACCCCCACCGTCGTCAAGACCACGAAGGGACCCGACGGGTCCACCACCTCGTACAACAGCGACGGGTCCCGCACGACCACCCACAAGGACGGGACCACCACCACGGTCCGTCCCGACGGGACCACGGAGACGAGCAACCCCGACGGTTCCAGGACCGTCCTCAACAAGGACGGCAGCCAGACGACCACCTACCAGGACGGCACGAAGACCACGGTCAAGCCCGACGGCACGACCACCAGCCGCTACACCGACGGCACCGTCACCGTGCACGCGCCCGACGGCAAGCTCACCACCACCGACGCCGAGGGCCGCAGCACCACCAGTCACCCGCAGCCCGGCCAGACCGTCCGCAACCCCGACGGCTCCAGCACGGTCTACGGCGCGGACGGCGCCAGCACGACGACGTACCCCAACGGTACGAAGACCACCGTCACCGCCAACGGCACCGTGACCACCCTCGACCCGGACGGCACCAAGACCGTCTCGCACCTCGGCAAGGGCACGTCCACGATCCAGTACGCGGACGGATCCGTGGCCCAGGTGGAGCGCGACGGCACCGTTTCGACCACGTACAAGGACGGCAGCACCACCAAGCTGGGCCCGGACGGCACCTACACCAAGGTGGACGCGAGCGGGCACAGGACGACCGAGCACCTGAACGTGACGGGCGGCGGGGGCGGACCGCAGACCACGCACCACGCCGACGGGTCGACGACGACGAAGTATCCGGACGGCACGGTCGACAAGCGGCTCAAGGACGGCGGCCACCAGATCACGTACCCGGACGGGCGCACGGTGACCACCGACGCGTACGGGCGTACCACCGGCGGCAGCGGCGCGCTGCCGCCCAACAAGTCGGGCTCCCTCACCCCCGACCACAGCTACTACGACTTCCCGGACCGCAAGCGGGGCGGCGACTCGTTCCTCACCGGCAACAACGCGGGCGCGGGCGGTGCGGGTGCCGGTGGCCGGATGCCGCCCCTTCCGCTGAACCAGGTGGGCGGGCCCGGCTTCGGCGCCGGCGCCACGGGGAACCCCGGCGTCGCCCCGGGCAACGAGCGTCGTTCCCTCGCCATGACCGAGGTGTCGGCGGCTCGCACGAGGGCCCTCACACCCGTCGAGGCCTCGGTGACGACGCGGCAGCCCAACACCATGTCGAGCGGAATGCCGATGATGCCGTTCATGGGGGGCGGCATGGGCGGCGCGGGCGGCGGCGCAGGCGGCAGCACCCAGAGCGACGAGCGCGAACGTTCGACCTGGGTGAGCGAGGACGAGGAGACCTGGGGCACGGACGGTGCGGGCGTGTCCGGCGCCATCGGCCGCTGAGTCGTCTCCCCGGCACCACGCACGACCACCACGATCACGACCACCACTTTCGGCCACACACGATCACGTACGAGGACGGCAGGACACAGGGCATGGGCATGGGCATGGGCATGGAAGAGCGACTCGCCGAGGCGCTGGCCGAGTTCGAGGAGACACGCGCCAAGCTGGCCGACGCGGCGGCGGCGGCCTCGCGCGTCTCCGCGACGGTGACGGCGAAGGACCGCTCGGTGGCGGTGACCATGGGCCCGCAGGGCGAGCTGACGCAGATCCGGTTCCCCACGAACGCCTACCGCAGCATGCCGCCGGCCCAGCTCGCCGCCGCCCTGATGGCCACGATCGGCCTGGCCCGCAAGCAGGCCGCGGAGCAACTCGCCGAGATCTACCGGCCGTTCGGCCCGATACCGGTCCTGTCGCCGGACGCTCCGGACGGCGTCACGGAGATGGACTGGGAGGCGATGTTCGCCTCGGCCCGTGAGGAAGGCATCCCCACGCCACCGGCCAAGGCACCGCCCCGGGGCTCGTCGGGAGCGCTCCTCGACGAACTCCTGGAGGACGAGGACGCGGCGGCCGCCGCCGTGCGACAGGCGGACGATCGACGGTGAGTGACGACAGCCTCGACGTCGACCCGGACAGCCTGGACAAGAGCGGCCAGAACATGGGTGACGTGGCCGACAAGATCAAACTGATCCGTGACGAGTACCTGGACAAGCTCACGTCGTACCACGGGTGCTGGGGCGACGGGGAGTTCGGGGAGGCGTTCGCGAAGAAGTACGTGCCCGCCGAGAAGGACCTCAAGACGGGCGTGACCGGACTGGCCGACGGCCTGTCGGGGAGCGGCCGGAGCCAGCAGGACGCCGGCAAGAAGTTCCGTGGGCTGTCGGACGACATCGACACCCATCTTCGGCACGGAAGGTAGAACCGCACGGTGTCCCTGGAGTTCCCGCCCGAGTGCGCCTGGCTGTTCGCGGCCCTCACCGGAGAAGTGCCCCCGAACGGCGACGAGGACAAGTTGTTCGCGCTGGCCGAGGTGCACAAGGACCTCTACGGCAAGCTGACGAACGACCTGAAGCAGCAGATCTCGGAGGCGCTGGGCTACACCCATGAAGCCTTCAAGGGCAACGCCGCCGAGATGTACCAGGCGGCGATGAAGAGCTTCATCGGCGAAGAGGGGCTGAACTACTTCGACGCGGTGGCCGACCAGGCCAAGCTCCTCGCCGAGTTCAGCCGCAAGGGCGGGACGCAGCTCCAGTACACCAAGTACATGATCATCGCCCAGCTGGTGGAGCTGCTGGTCGAGGCGATCATCGCGGCCGCCACGTTCTTCTTCTTCGGGGCCTCGCTCCAGGCGTACTTCGCCAGGGTGGCCTTCGTCCGGTGGCTCATCAAGTTCCGGCTCGGCCGGCTCGTGCTGATGCTGATCTCCCATCAGATCATCAACGTCGGGATGGGCGTCGCCATGGACGTCCTCGTCCAATGGGCCCAGCTCAACCAGGGCACCCGTGACGAGTTCGACACCGAACTCACCAAGCAGGCGGCGCTCTCCGGCATGATCCAGGGCCTGCTCGCCGGCCCGTTCCAGTTCCTCGGCAACAAGTTCGGCCGGGGGCTCGCCAACCTGTTCGGCAAGAACAGCGGCAAGGACATCGGCAACAAGCTCGACAAGGCCTTCGGACCCAAGAAGCCGGATCTTCCCGGTCCGAAGAAGCCGGACGTACCCGGTCCCGACGCACCCAGGTCCTTCGGCGGCGACCTCGCGAAGAACTTCGGCGACCACATCCCGAAGACCGCGGGACCGAAGGTGGTCTCGGACAAGGCGGCCAAGGACTTCGTCAAGTCCGTCGGTGACACGTTCGACAAGCACCTCAAGCGGGACGGCGCACGGGAGGCGGGCGAGAACTGGGCGCGGACCCTGCTCAGGGACACCGGCAAGAAGGACCTGCCGCTCAACCTGGAGAACAGCCTCAAGCCGCTGGGCAAGGAACTGAGTCCCGAGGTCACCAAGGTGCTCACCCGTGGCACCGCCGACGCCATGGGCCAGAGCCTGCTGCGCCACATGTCGCAGTTCGGCGCCAACCAGCTGGGCAAGGGCCTGTTCGAAGGTGCGCACGCGGCCGTGTCCGAGGGCATGTACAACCTGATCTTCTCCGACGAGCACACCTTCAAGACCTCCGGTCTCACCTTCGCCTCCGGCATGGTCGAGGGCCGCGTCAGCAACGGCATGGAGCTGGCGGGCGAGCGCCTGGGCAACAACATGCGCCAACAGCTCCTGAACGGCGGCATGGACACGTCGGGCGGACTGGTGTCCGGTGGCGCGGACGCGCCCTCGGGGTCCACCGCGACCGGCGGGTCCGGCGGGTCGGCACCGTCCGGCGAGTCCGGTGGTACGCAGGGACCGGAGACGGTTTCCCCTTCCGAGGACGGGTCGGACGTCGGGGACGTCGGGAATGTCGGGGACGTCGGGGATGTCGGGGACGTCGCCGAGCGCGACGAACCGGCCGGCAGCGACTCGGAGGACGCACCGACCGTCACGCGTCCACGGACGGAGTCGGACGACCCCTCGTCCGACAGCCGTACGGAGACCCCGGTCACCGTCGGGCCGCCGCAGGTGGCGCCCACCCCTCAACCCGCCGGAACGACCGCCCCGTCGGGTGCCTCCTCCTCGGCCTCGACCTCCTCGTCGGCGCATTCGTCCCCGCAGAACCAGGCGAACGCCCCGAGCTCTACGAACTCCGCGAACTCGGCGAACTCGGGCCAGGCGAACGCCGACCAGCCGTCCGGCTCACGTGAGGAACCCACCGCTTCCGAAGCCCCGGCCCCGGCCGGCCCGCCCGCCCAGAGCATCCCCACCACCAGCGGCGAGGAGGGCGCGCCTTCTCCTTCCTCCGGCTCCTCCACGCCGGTCCAGACGTCGGAGAGCACCGTGTCGGAGGCCCCCGCGGGCCCAGAGAGGGACGGGCTCACCTCCCCGACGCCGGACCGGGAGGCCCTCGCCACGGTCGGGCAGGACGTCGTCGTCGAGGAGCGCGTCGACGACGACGAGGACGGCGAGCTTCAGTACCTGGAGCCGTGGACCCCCGATGAGCCGACGGCATCGCCCCTGGGACAGGACACGGCCCCGCGCGACGAACCGGGGGCCGAGACGCGGCTGGCGGCGGACGCACCCCTCGTCGGCCCGTCGAGCAAGGCGCCTCCCGTCACGTCCGGGTCGTCCGACACGTCCTCAGCGGCCGGTCCTCTGTCCCGGCACCTGCCTCGGGACCGGTGGACGGCCCTGCTGTCCGAGCCCGACGTGGCGGCCGACCTGCTCGCGGAAGTGACCGACCTCCGGCATTCCCCAGGTGACACCTGGCACACCATGGACGCCAGGGCCTACGGAGAACTACGGAACCGGTTGCCCGAGCAGGAGCGGAACGGCGTACCGGACGAAACCGTCGAGGACGCCTTCTCGGAGTACACGTCCCGGTCCGCCGACGACTCCCGCAGCCGCCTGGAATCCGTCGTGACCCTCATTCAGGACCTGCACGCCGAGGCGCAGGAGGGGCCGTTGACGTCCGACATCCAGGTCCTGCTGCAACGTCTGCTCCTGGACCAGGGCTTCCCCCCGGCCCGGCTACTCGACGCGGCCCGCACGACGTCGTTCTGGAAGGGGAACAATCCGGTCCCCCTGGCGGCCGAACTGGCCCTCGGCATGGCCGACCTCACGGACGCGGACAACGCCCACCTCACGGGCAGGCTCACGGTCGCACCGGCGGCGACGCCGTCCGACGCGACCGTGTCGGAACTCCTCCCGGACGCGAACGACAACCAGAAGGCCTTGCTCCGCGAGCTCCTCGACAGCGCGCACCGCCCGGAGCGCCCCTGGCACGTCCTGGGCAGCGAGGCGTACCTCGACCTGCGCGCTCGGGCCGACGGCAGCCAGGTCGGTGAGGGCAGCGAGGTCACCCCGGAGGTACGGAGCAACCTCGACGACATCTTCCGGGCGCACGGGAGAGCCCTGGAGGCGGCCACCACCCGGGTGGACCAACTCAAGGCCGTCGCCGACACGGTCCTGAAGCTCCACGCGACCGGCGGCCTCACCGGGTCGCCGGAGAGCACGCTGACGTTCCACTCCCGGTTCCTGGTCCCCCGCATGCTCCTGGACCTCGGCATCGCTCCGGTACCCCTGCCGCCCAAGCTCCACGAAAAGGCCTCCTGGCAGGCGCCCAGGATCGCCGCGATGCGGAACACGCGCGTCCTGAACTTCGCGACCTACGTCGCCCATGCCGTCATGGACGCCCATCCCTCCTGGTCCGGCCCGCCCGCCCCGGCCTCCGTGGGAGCCGGCACGACCCCCGTCACACAGTCGGGTGACCGCGCGACCGACACCGGCCACAGCCCGCCCACGACCTCCGGCATCCCGACGACCTCCACCGTGCCCGTCGCCGCGCCGCCCTCCGCGCCGCAGGACGGCGCCACGCACGGAAGGGACGGGGACGAGACTCCCGAGCCGAAGGACTGGCGGCAGGAGCTGGACGCCCTCGGCCCGCGCACGCAGGAGGAGACGACCGCCTATCTGGTGCTCCCCGAGGCTCCCCTCGGACTGGTGGGCCGGGCCGACCGGCTGCTGCGCACCGAAGGGAAGCCGTACACCACCCTCGTCACGCAGCTCCCGCCCGGTGCGGAACACTGGCTGGAGGTACGGGTCCCCGCCGGGCACGCCGTCGACACGGAGTCCGGCCGCCTGCTGGTCGGCAAGGACCTGCTGGCGACGGTCACGGTCACCGGCCCGGCCGGCACGATCGAATCCCTCCAGCGTTTCGAGAGGGGTCTGCAAGGCCCGGACAGCCCGCGACGGCCCCTCCCGCTCACCCTGCTGAGCCGCGTCGGGCAGGCGCTGTACGCGAATCCGGGCCGGTCCGCACACGACCCCGTCGTCCGGGCAGCGGTCCGTCTGGCGTACGCGGAGGCGTCGCGCGACGCCGAACGCGCCCTCGGTGAGTACCTCACCCAGCGCGAGGACGTCCAGCAACAGGTGCGGACGCTGGTCAAGGCGGCCTGGGACAGGCTGCCGCCGGAGAAGCGCGTCGAGCTCGGCACCGCGCAGAACACCGGCAGCGGGTCCGTCGGCAACGACCTGGAGACGCTGCGGGAGGTCGTCGAGAAAGGGAACATCCGCGAGCAGATGCACCTGCTGGTCACCGGGGTCCACGGTCCCCTCATGAAGGAGCTGGTGGGGGCGAAGCCCACACCGATCATCCTCACGCGCGAGCGGAGCCCGGAGGGCACGCCGGCGGAGACGCAGATCCAGCAGGACGCCGACGTCGTCCAGAACATCAGGCGGGCACAGGACCGGTTGCGGACGGAGCAGGCGGACAACCCCGACCTGGAGGCGCTGGTGGCCGCCCAGGAGCACGACAGGCGTACCCGGTTGCGGCCCCTGGACGCCGTGCCGCCTCTCAGCGCCCGAGAGGAGGCCCACGCGGTGGAGGCCGACCGGCTGACCTGGGAACCCGGCGAGCGGCACCGTCAGATCGCCCTGAAGACCGTGAGCCAGTTGACGGCCGAGTCGACCGGCGGCCTGATGAGCGCGGGCACGTCCAACACGACGTACTTCACCCTGACGGTCGTCCACGCCATGGCCAGGAAGTGGAGGGTTCCCGTCGACTTCCAGCTCGTGCGGCTCGCCCTGATGGCGGACATGCTCCCGGTCGGCCATCACACCTTCCACGAGATCATGACGGCGTCCGAGGCGTTCGAGAAGGACGTGCTGGCCCGGCAGCCCAGGCCCGCCGGCGCCACCCCGTACACCGAAGTCCTGTCGTACACCGACGACTGGGGACGGTTCCGCTCGCTCGCGCCGCTCACCGAGAACAGGCTGCGGGAGGTCATGCCGGAGGGGAGGTTCCCGGACGAGGTGGCCCTGGGGCTCGAAGCCCACGAACGGACGCCGGAGCAGGTCGCCCTCCTCTCGGCCGAACACCGGGCCCTCGGCTCGACCCAGGAGCACGGCCCGGTCCAGGAACCGCAGCCCAGCGTGTGGGACGACCTCGAATCCGTCTTCGCCCGCTGGGGCGTCACCACCGCCACCGCCCCCGGGAACACCGCCGAAAGCGCGGTCGAGAACACGCCCGAGATCACCGCCGAGAACACCCCCGAGGACACCGCCGAAAGCGCGGTCGAGAACACCGCCGACGACGGAGCCGAGACGCGGCTGCCCCGCGACGACGGCGGCTCGGCCACCGGCCCGTCCAGCAGGGCGCCCCACCCCACCCTGACGACCGGTGCGCCCTCCGGCTCCCACTCCGCGCCCGCGCCGGCGGCCTCCCGGCACGTGCAGAGCTTCGGAACCGACGCCCACGAGGGCTTCGGAGGCATCCACCTGACACCCATCGCCCCCGACGTCGCCACCAGGCTCCAGGACCACGCGTACGGACAACTGCCCGCCCGATTCCAGCGGCCCGAGGTACGGGACCAGCTCACCGCCCTCCTCGACCCGCAGGTCCTGTTCGACAACCGCCTGATGCTGTTCGGCCCCGACGGCCACACCATCACGGTGGGGGACGGGAAGGAGACACACTCCCTCGACGTCCGGATCCGCCTGGAGCGGCCGATGCCGTCCAGCACGTTCGAGACCGGCGGCCACGCCGCACCGCACAACAACGAGCAGCGCCAGACGGCCGCGTTCGACAACACGTCCCAGGCCTCCACGTCGACGGTGCGGACCGTCTCCGTCCAGCCCTTCTCCGGTGTCTTCGACCTCGTGCGGGGTCACCTGACGAACATGTCCTTCTCGCTCAACGTGACCGGCGCGCGCCAGCAGCGCACGCTGGCGACGACGGTGACCGGTGGCGGGAACTCCACGACCCTGCTGCGCAGTTCCGAGCCGGCCACGCCGTACGACTACGTCGCCCATGGTGACGTCCGCGCGGCGGCCACCGACGGGGAGGCGAGGCCGGCGTGGACCCGACCGGACGAACCCCTGGGCACCGTCACCGCGTGGTTCCCCGAGCACCTGGGGCGACCGCCGGCCACGACCGGGGAGCAGGGGGCCGCGACCTTCTCCTCGGCCTTCGACGACAACCTCGACCGCTCCCGTGTCTGGGGCATGGATTCGATGGCGGATCCCGGTGTGCTGCTCCGCGAGGCGCTCCCGCGGTTCTCCGGCCCGCTCGCCACCCTCTCGGCGCAGTCACGGGAGTCCTTGCGGCGGTTCTTCAGCGGTGAGTACCTGCTCGGTGCCCTGCCGCTCCAGCGCATTCCGGGGCCGGACCCGGGCACCGGGCTCGGCGCCCGCCTCCGGGACACCGATGCCGGCACCTGGTCCCCCGTGCTCCTCGACGACGACGGGAACCCCGTCGGCATGTTCCGGGTGACGGCGGACGTCGCCCCGCGGCCGGGCGACGCGGCCGCGGAGGAGACCAGCGTCGGCGCGAACTACCTCCTCGAGCGCTTCCGGGACCGGGTCCTGAAGGTCGACGCGACGTCGAAGGTCTCGCGGTCGTCCGGCGCCGACGTGTCCGGCGCGGTGGTGTTCAACCGGATGCCGGCGGTCGTCGACAAGGCCTTCCGTGCCTTCAACCTCAACGGTTCGCTGACTCCCAAGGGCGCTTACGGCAAGCAGTCCGACCGCACGCTGGGTGCCGGGGCGACACACAACCTCATGCACAACCTGCGCGCCGGCGCGCACGTCCTGGTCCCCGCCACGGTCACGTACCACGTGGAGTTCGTCGGAACGGACGGAACGACCCGACCCGCGCCGGTGTCCACGCCTCCCTCCCCCATCCGGATCCGGGCGCTGGAACCTCCGGCCCCGAACGCGCCCGCCGCGCCGAACGCGCCCCGGAGGAGCGCCCCGGAGGAGCTCGCGCGCTTCCGGAGCGTCGGCCTGTCCACCACGCCCCTGAGCATCCAGGGCCCGGGCGTCGACGCGGTCCTCGCCCGGGCACGCGAGCAGCTGGTCGCCGAGGGGTACCTACCGAGCACCGGCCCCGGTGATCCGACGCCCGGCGACAAGCGCGCGGTCCGGATGCAGTTCGAGAACCTGCGCAAGTTCGAGACGTACCGGTCGCGCAACGGACTGCTCACCACCATGGACGAGCTGGCGGACGGCGGTCTGAGGCTGTTCTTCGCCAAGCCGGGCGCGCTGGGCGGAGTGGACCGCGTCCAGCTCCGTCTCACCCTCGACCGGGAGGACGCCCAGCCCGTCGAGCATGTGGAGACGCTGACCAACGTCCACATGCCCAACCTGAGCGGCTTCCACATTCCCGGTACCACCCAGCAGTCGTCAGGGACCACGCGCAGCGGTGCGCTGGGCGGAGAGCTGGGGGGACTCGTTCTCGGGCACGCGCACGTGAGTCTGGGCGGTGAGGTCAAGGGAACCTGGCAGACGACCGAGACCAGGACGGTGGGCGCGGGGCAGTCCTACAGTCAGCTGCTCGCCGCCGGGCGTCAGCCGACGGAGGTCTACAAGATCCCCGTCCGGCTCCGTGCGCAGCTGTTGACGGACGCGGTGCCGGACGCCCCCGGCCGTGGGGTCGCGGATCCCGCGCGTCCGGAGAATTCCGCGGTCGTGCACGTGGAACTCGCGGTGCCCCGGAGCCGTACGGACGTGCCGTACGTCCCGCCGGCCGCCGGGGACGACGACGGCCCGGGCACGTTCCTCCTCCCGGACAGCTCGCTGGTCGACGTCATGCAGGGCAGTGGCCGGCTCATGGACGCGTTCGACCGCCTCCTGTCGGAGATCTCCGAGGAGCTGGGGGACGACGGCACGCGTCGCGGTGAGCGGGACCACGGTCTCCCGAACGACGCGCAGGACATCGCCCTCGACGGCCTGGGGGACCTCCCCCGTCCCGCCACGGCGGGGCCCGTGGCGCCGGCACGCGGCTCGGGCCTGAGCGGGCTCGCGTCGTCGGTCCAGGGAGCCTGGTCGTCGTCCGCGGCGGCCCTGGGGACCTGGTCGTCGTCGGTTCTGGGAGCCTGGTCGAAGGTGGAGCGGGCCACCCGCTTCGAGGACGAGTCCGACCGGGGAACGCTGCTGCACGAGGTGATCCACGCCCAGTTCTCGCCGGGTGCCCTGCAGTCGCGGGCGCACCAGATGTCCAAGGGCACGTACGTGGTCGACGGCCTGTTCGTGCCGGGCGCGTTCGGCGGTACGGATCTCGTCGTGGAGGTGCGGGTCGAGCTCGGCAACCCCCGGGCTCTCGGTACGCCCACGGCGCAGTACAGCGAGACGGACATCGCCTCGGCCGACAGCGCCTCCTACCAGCAGGCGGCCTCCCACGCCTACGAGGGCGGGGGCGGACCGGCCGCGAAGTACGGGCAGAGCCGGGCGGAGGCCGAAGCGGCGCAGGCGCGGCAGCAGGCGTCCCCCGCGCAGAAGGTGGCCGGTCCCGTCACGGGTGGCGGCGGAATCAAGGGGACACGGGGCCGAGGGGAGGTCCGTACGACAGCGACCACCTCGACGACCAGCCTCACCCGCGTGGCGACGGAGAGCGGCGAGCAGCTCCGGGTCCAGGCGGACGTGACGTACCACGTGACGGTCCATCACGGCCTGCGCAGTGTCGCGGCGCTCAACCGCCCCGGCGGGTCCCGGACCGCCACCTTCACCGTCCCTGACGGCATGGTCTTCCTCGCCACGCAGGACCAGCTGCGGCGGGCGGGCGGGGCGCTCACCGCTCTGGCCGACGCGCAGGCCTTCACGCCGGTCCCCGCTCCGGCGTCCTCGACCCCGGCCCCCGTCCTGCCCTACCGGTTCGTGCGGCACCACGCCCTGGGCCTGGCCGCGGTCCTCGAGGCGACCCCGGTCACCGAGGCCCTCGTGCCTCCGGGAGAGGCCCCCACGGGCCAACAGGCGGGAGAGGGCATCCAGGAGCAGGTGGTCCCGGACGCGCAGGGCTCGCGCGTCCTGCACGAGAGGCTCGTCGAGCTGGTGACGCGGCACCTGCCCGGGAGCCTCACTCCGGGCCACGCGTCCTACGTGCCGGGGCTGCGCCAGCGCCTCGCCGACCTCACCTCCCCCACCGCGCTCGCCACGCTCCCTGCGCGCGGCGGGCGCACGGAGGACGACGAGGCGGCCGGCAACCCCCTGACCTTCTCCTTCGCCGCCATGGAGGGGCTGCGGACCAGGACCGTCACCGTGAGCCTGCACGGCAGCTTCCCCTGGACCACCGAGGAGATGCGGCGCGTGGAGGGCCGCCCCACTCCGGCGGGCGGCGGGGTGGAGAACTACTCCGCGCACGCTCCCGCCAACGTCTCGGAGTCGTTGAGCCGCACGACGCGGTCGGCCCTCACTCTGCCCGGCAACGTGAGCGTCCCGGCGAACGACGGGACGCCGGGCAAGTGGACGCTCGGTCCCACGGCCACGGGCGCCACCACCCGCACCGAGACAGTCACCGTGTCGCGCACGGCGGAGGACAGGACCTGGCAGCGCACGGAGGGCGGCAACGAGTTCACGCTCGCGTACGAGTTCCATGCGCGGATCGAGGTGGAGGGCAGGGGCACCTACCGGCTGGAAGAGCCGGTGCCCGGGCGGGTGACCCTCCGCTTCGCCGGCGACGGTGACCTGCGGGACACCCCCCAGGCGCCGCCCGCGCAGGGCCCGGCCGGGCGACGCGGGATCCGCGTCACCGGGCAGGAGGTCGTCTACCAGATCTCCAACCAGCGGGAGATCCTGGAGACCGTCCACCGGGTCGCCCCCGAACTGAACGGCCGGGGCCCGGTCACCGGCAGATCCACCGACGCGGCGTCCGTCCGGTTCATGGAGCAGTTCCTCGGCGGGTCGATGGTCCTGGACTCCACCCGTCTGGGCGCCGGGATGGGCGGCACGGTGGGGTCTCCTTCGGCCCGGCCTCCGGTGCGGGTGTCCACCGAGGTGTTCAACCCACGGCTGATCAGTGCCAGCAGGGGCGTGACCGTCGACCGGCTCCGGATCACGGGATCCGGCACGTCCTCCAGCTCCTCGGCGTCCCGGAGTTCGGCCGCCACGCTCGGCGTCTCGCGCTCCTACGGCCAGGACGGGCGGTTCACGACCGGCGGTACTCCGACCGTGTTCGCCCACCAGGCGACCCCCGGCGGACAGGGCGGCGGGATCTCCGAAGTGGGCAGGCTCTGGGGCAAGGACGGCAAGCCCGGCGTGCCGACGGCCCCGGAGGGGCTGCGGACGTACGAGGTCGAGGTCGACACCGTCGTCACGGTGAGCCGCGAGGGCTCCGCACCGGTGTCCGTGCGGGGCGGCACCGCGCTGATGCGGGTGCCGGAACGTGACCTGCTCGGGCTGGGTGTGTTCACCGAGCCCGATCGGGGCGGCGGGGTGTGGGATCTCTCGGCGGGGGGCTTGTACGAGCGCGACAGCCAGGTCGTCGCCGACACGATCCGTACGACTCCCGCGACGGTCGTACCGAGGCTCTGGGTGGACCTGGACACCGTGAACGCCCGGGTGGCCGGCGCCGACGCGGTCGTCACCGACCAGGACGTGATGGACAAGGTCGCCGAGGTGGCCGACCGTCTCGGTGTCCCGGTCGAACTCGCGCTGAGCGACGGCCGCGGCGTGCGCCTGATCGTCCTGGGCCCGGGCGAGACGCCGCCTTCCCTGCGTGGACCGGCACGCGACGAGGCCGGCACGCGGGCTGCTCGCGCAGCGGACGAGCTGGCGACGTTCGAGGCGGCCAACCCCGACCTGGACGTCAGAGCCGGCACGGGACCGGACCTCGGCGTCGCCGAGGCGTCGGCCAGGGCCGACGCGGCGCGGAACGACCGCGACGAGGCGCAGCGGCGTCTTGCCGAGGCGGACGAGGGCGTCGAGGCGGCCCGGATCCGTGTCGAAACCGCCGAGCGAGGGGTCGAGGAAGCCGACCAGTACAAGGCCGATACCGAGCGTGACCTGACGAAGGCGCGGGAACGCGCAACCGAGTCCGAAAACCTGCTCCGCGAAGCCGCGGAGGCCCTTGCCCTGCAGAACGACCGTGTGGCGGAGCTGGGGCGGACGAGCGAGCAGATCACCCAGGAGAAGGAGGCGGAGGAGGTCCGGCACGCGAACGCGAAGACCGAGGAGGAGCGCACCCGCGCGGCCCGGGACATCGCGAGGTACAACGAGGAGCTGTCGCTCTTCGACGATCAGGCCAAGCTTTCCCGCGCGCACGAGGTGAGGTCCCGGAACCATGAAGGCCGTCTGCGTGACGTGGGCAAGGTAGAGAAGACGTTGGCCACTGCTCAGGGGCTCCTGGCCGAAAAACAGGAGGTGTTGGGCAAGGAGGAAGAGACGCGCACGACTCTGCGGGAGGCCCGCGACGAGCGTGCCCTGGAGCTGGCCGTGGCCGAAAGGCGACGCGACGGCGCCCAGTTGCTCTTCGAGTACGTGAGTGCGCAGGACCGGCTCCGCGACGCCGAGGAGCAGTCCCGCCGCGTGGCCGTCGGGGCGACGGCTCCCGTCACCCAGTCCCTCGCGTCCCTGGCATCGCCCCGGCCCGGATCCCGTGCTCCCGGCGGCCCGAACCCGGGCAGCGCCGTGGCCCCGACGCGTACCCCGGGCGAGCGGGTGCAGAAGCCCGTGCGCCCCGACGAGCTGCGCGCGTTCCGCGGCACGCGCACGGCCGAGGTGAACACCGAACGCTTCGATCCGAAGATGGGTCAGGAGTGGCGCGGTGGGCGGCCTGCGGGTACCGGGGGGAAGCTGAACGGTTCGTGGACGCAGATCCGCCACCATGTGCGCCGAGGTCGCCTGGCCGATGGGCGCACGGTGCGCCAGTTCTTCGTCACGCTGCCGTTCAAGCTGATGGACGGTCTGTCGGCAGCCGACCTCGCCCGGCTCCAGGAGCGGGTCCAGAAGGCCCTGGACAGCCATGTCAACGTCGGCTACCGACTTCCCGACTCCGGTGACCAGTTGCACGTCACGGTCGAGTTCCTGGAGCGCCCCGACCACGGCGAGAAGGTCACGCTCACGCGTGCGGCGCCGACGGACGGCACGGACCAGGACCACTGGGGCGCCGAGGACGACGACGGCGTTCTGGTCCACGAGGTCCTGCACTATCTGGGGCTTCCGGACGAGTACTCCGACGCGAGGAGGAACGAGGACGACCGGCATCTGTTCCGCCGCCACGACACCGCGAGCGGGGTCCGCACCGACGGCCTGATGGTGGACGCGCGGCTGAACGACCTGGCACACCTGCCGAAGGACCACCTGTCCCTCATCGAGAGGGTGAGTGAGAACGCGGTCGTTCCCCTGCACAGGGCTCCGGAGTCCCCCGCGGCGTCGGACGCGGGCTCGCGCGGTCCTTCCGCTCCTTCGACTCCCTCCACTCCTTCGACTCCTTCGACTCCTTCCAGGGATGGCGGGCTTCCGTCGAGCGACGGTGAGGAGCGTCAGGTCCGGACCAGCGCCGCCGGTGAGACCAAGCCCAAGTGGGCGAAGCCCCCGCCGGACGGACCGAAGCTGCTCAAACACCCGAGCCACGCTTCCGGTGACATGTTCTCGGTCGCCGCGTTCCTGATCGGCGATCCGGACCTGACCGTCTTCATCACCCACGACGACGAGGGCAGGACCTTGTCGCACGCGAGGAACATCCAGCGGTTCTACAGGGACGCGGGAATCGCGGAGGACCGCGTGCCGGTCGTCCCCTCGGCCGAGTTCAAGGATCGGCACGAGGCGTTCTGCGTGGAGAAGGGGGTGGGCAAGAGGCATCTCCTGGGCCTGAACGACGCGACCTTCTTCGTGGCCCGGAGTTTCTCCCCGAAGCTTCGCGAGAGCATCCGCGACAACTGGGGGGTGAACGAAGACCCTTCACCCGGGGAGACGTCAGCGAGCGACGGACGTTCGAAGACCGCGAGCTGGGGGCTCCGCCAGATCGAGGATTGGCTTGCCTCCCGGGACCTGACTCTGCGCGAGGACGACAAAGTCGCGGTTCTCTGGACGCGTTTCAGCGGCAAGAACGGCGAGGTCCACATCGAACACGACACCAGCTACTTCGGCATATCCCAGATCATCGAAAGACTCGGGGACTTCAAGGCCGTGGTGATCGTCGGCGACTCCGGGTACCGCAGAGCGGGGCAGGATCTCCCGAACGAGAAATTCGAGACGATCGCCGCGTTCTTCGACAAGGGAGAGGGGGACCTTTCGCGCTACGGCATGGAACGGAGGCCCGATGGATTCTCCGCGCGGGTCCTGAATCTCACCGAGTTCTGGCGGGACGAAACGGTGGTACAGCTCGGGGGCGACGGGCGCCTCGCGCAGTTCCGTCTCTTCGAGTACCTGCACCGCTCTTCCACCGCCCGCCACATCGGATTTCGCAGCGGCAATCTGGAAGCGATGGCCCTGATGGGGTTCGACGTCAGATACCTCGAGGAGCCCGACAGCGGAGCCGCCGACCGGATGGCGACCTGGCACGACACCGCGTACACACGGGATTCACGGCCGAAGAGCTGGCTCACTCCCGGATACGAACGGATCATCTCCAGTCGCCCGCCCACCCGGTCGGGTCAGCATCAGAAGTCCCTCCCGGCCGGCGAAAGGAGGGGCGAGCAGAAGCACGCTGCCTGGCACAGGGACGCCAAGGACGTCAAGAACAGCCCGCCGCGCGACAAGGGGTTCGGGCCGGAGGATCTCGCCTCGATCACGGATTTCCTGAACACCGGCGACCCGGGGGCCTCTCTTCCCCCGGAGCTGGTGGCGAAGATGACCGGCCTCGACGCGAAGACGTTTCCGCACCTGCACACCCTGGGGGACACCAAGACACCCGCCAGGGCCCTCACCGAAGCACGAGCCGAATTCCGAAGGCTGTTCAACTCCACCGAGGGATACACGCACGAACAGATCATGCGGGCCCGAAATCTGTACGCGCAGCCCGTCGCGCATTTCCTGACCCCACCGGACGATGTCGCCGGAGGGGCGCAGGAGGGCCACCTCTCCAGCAGCAGCTCCTTCGCGGGGCCGAGCAGCGCGTCGCCCACGTCCTCCGTCGCCGACGACGTCGTGCGCCAGCTCCTCGGCGGCTCCGACGCCGGTGTGCTGGCGGACGACCTCACGAGGACCGTCGAGGCGAGGACCGTCCCGACCCAGGTGCGACAGTCCGGGCGCGTGACCGAGGAGGTGAACGTCAGCTTCAGCCGGTCGCACGCCGACGAGCGTACGCAGCAGTCGCTCCGGCATCTCTCCATCCGCGTCATGAACTGCATCGAGCATCTGCAAGGGCAACTCGCCGAGCAGAGTGAGCAGACGCCCATGCTCCCGGCCGACCCGGTGGAAGAGAGCGACAGGGGGAACGAGGCGGACGACGAAGCAGCCGGCTCGTCATCGCAGCGGAAGTCGCAGAAGCGTGAGCAAGAGGTGCAGGCGGCCGTGTTGAACAACCGGCTGGTCCTCGCCACGAACCACAACCGGTCCGTCGAACTGCTCATGCAGTTCATCGACGGCGTCGACGAACAAGGAAAGTCGCGCAATCTCGACGACATACTGAACCTGCGGACGATCGACAAGATCCCTTACGAGAACCTCGCCGACGGCCTCGGTTCCGACAAGGAACGTCTGTACCGAAACGAGAACGCCCGCATCAAGACGAAGAACAGGCTTGCCGAACAGGATCCGGACAACCGTACGCTCCTTGCGCTGGCCGACCACCTCGGCCGGAACACGCCCGTCATCAAGGTGGATCTGAGAACCACGTCGTCCGACGACCTCAAGACCCTGCTCGCTTCACCTGACAGGCGGGGGTCGGTGATCCTGCTGCAGAACACGGAGGGCGACAACCCTTCGCTGGACCGGCCCATCCATGCCGAGCAGAAGATTCTCCAGCTGCTCCACAGGGCGGACCTGCGTCCCTCCGACCTCGTCGACGGGCCTGTCGTCATTCGCGGGAAGAAGCGCCCCTGCTTCTCCTGCTGGACGGCTCTCCACACCTTCCGCGCCGTCCCGCTGTCGTACAACGACCACCCCGGACGGTTCTGGAAGGAACCGACCGAAACCATCGCCAGGCATCTGCCCCACCTCTTCCACGACATCTACCCCGTCAACTCAGGTACTCCTGTGCTCCTTGACAGCATCACGGACAAACTCGCGGACAAGATGTACGCGACCGCGCCCTTCACGGCGCTGCCGCCCGGCGAAACGTCGAACGACACGAGCCGACGCCCGATGACCATGTCCGGCTGGGAGACCGGGTCGGACAGCGACGCCGGCAGCGGTGACGAACTCACCTCGCCCATGGCGAAGATCACGCTGAGGGAGCCGAGGCGGCCGGAAGCGGACCCTGCGGGCGGGCTGTCCGACGAGACCGGGGGTGGTGGCAGGGAGGCCCTGCCCCGGGAGCTCACCGCCGCCCAGCAACACGCCTTCCTCGAGGCGATGTCCGAGAGGGACAGGGGAATCAGGGCGGACCGCGCCGAGAGAAGGGAGGGGAACGCCGGTTACAGCCAGTTCGTCGTGAACCACGCCTTGCGGCTCATCAACTCCGGCGAAGCCAGCCAAGCAGCGGTCGCCCGCTTCCTGGTGATCAGCGAGGTCGCCGTCGGGAAGTACAGGAAGCGCGGCAACGACGACGAGGAGCCCGCTGCCCCGGTCCCTGCCACCGATGAACGCGATGTCAAGACCGTACTCGTCGAAGCGAGAGCCGCGTTCCTGCGCAGCCTCGAAGAACACCCCGCGCCGAAGAAGCGCAGGACGGGCGCGCCCGCCACGGAGGGCGAGCAGACGGCCCGGCTTCCCGGGCCGAAGGCGAGTGCCGGCGACAGGTTCTGGACCCCGGACATCAAGGCTGTCTTCCTTCTCGCCATCGCTCAGGGCTGGCCGCTCAAGGATCTCGCCGAATGGCTGAACGTGCCCGCCAAGACCATCAGCAACTGGAAGAAGGACCTGGGCGCGTAGACCCGCGCCCTCCTCCACCCCCCCTCTGTCTCATCACCCCCGGAAGGTCACCCATGGCAACCAACAAGGCGAACGGCACCGCATCCGGCACCCCCTCGGGCCCGGCATCGGAGGCCGCGGGCGCGCATACGGTCGCGGTCGCGACCCTCGCCGAGGAAGCCACGTCCGAGCTGCTCCCGCAGGCTGAGGGGGAGGCCCGGGCGACAGGGCGGCGGGGCGCGTCGGAGGAGGCCGAAGGAACGCGAACGAGGCGTGCGGCCCTGCCCACCGGGTCCCCGGCCACGAGCACCGGCGAGGCTTTCGCGCCGGGGGCCGCCGGAGTCACCTTCGGCACGGAGGCACAGGTGGAGGTGGAGGCGGAGGCCGCGTCCAAGGCGGAAGCGGAGGTGGAGTCCAAGGCGCAGGCGGAGACGGAGACCGAGTCCGAGGCGGAAGCCGAGTCCGAGGCGGGGGCGAAAGCGGAGGCCGAGGCCGAGGCCGAGTCCGAGTCCGAGGCGAAGGCGGGGGCGAAGGCGGAGGCCGCGGGCAAGCCCTCGACGGGCACGGCCGAGCGCGCCGGGCACACCGCTCCGCGGCCCCTCGGCCGCCCCACCAAGCCCATGATGGCCGCTGCCGTCGTCGGTGGACTCCTCCTCGTCGGCATCCCCTTCCTGGTCTCCGGCCCGTCCGGACCGGACGGCACGCCGCCCTCCGCCTCCGGCCAGGGGCCCTCGGGGAGCCTCATCGGGCCGGACGGTTCAGGGCCGGGCGTGGTGCCCGGGCAGCAGAACGCACCCGACAGCGGTCGGGTCGGCAGCTCCGCTCCCGGCACACCGAACGAGGGCGCCGCAGGGGGCAGCGCTGCTCCGAAGGGCGGTCCGGCCGACGGGTCGCACGAAGGCGGCACGGCCCCGCACGACGGCTCCGGCAACACCCGGCCCCTGCCGGGCGAAACAGGAGCCCAGGGCAAGGGCGGCCGGCCCACGGGCGGCGGGACCGCCCCCACGCAGAACCCGACCGACGGCGGCGGGACATCGGGGGGCGCCGTACCGCAGGGGAAGGACACGGTCCAGCAGCCCGCTCCCGTCACGTACACGCACTTCATAGGCCCCGGCTGCGACACCCCCGGCTTCGCCACTTCGGACCGGTACACCGACGGCACGAAGGGCTGGCTCGGGAGTTGGGGCAGTCAGAAGGGCTACGGCTGCAGCGGCCTCTTCTACAGCATCCCCCTGTCCAACAGCACGTCCAGGTCGACCGGCGCCTACGCCCATTGGCGCTTCCCCACCGGCAAGGTCACGAAGGGGAGTTGCGCGGTCGAGGTCTACATCCCGAATGTCAAGGACCTCGCCTACGTCGGCGGCAGCCCCGCCCACTACACCGTGTACCGCTCGTTCCAGCCGCAGTCGAGCACGAAGGTCGGCACCTTCGAGATCAACCAGGCGGCGCGACTCGGGCAGTGGGTGGCTGCCGGCAGCTACCGCGTGGACCAGGGCCGTCTGTCCGTCATCCTCGACAACCGGGGCACGACCTCCGGCAACCGGCACGCCGCGGCGGCCCCGGTCAGGATCAGCTGTTCCGCGTAGGGTCCGGGACGCGCTCCCCCGACAGGCAGGGAAGGCCCTGCCCGTCAGGGTGTTGCCGGGCGACGGTCACACCCCGGCGCGCCCCGCCCACCGGGCCCGTTGCTCCTTCCCGCGCCTGACGCCCTCCTTGTAGCCGAGGCGTTCCGCGTCCGCCAGGGCCACCCGGACGCAGACCGCGGCCTCGTCCCGGTCCCCCTGGACGTGCAGCGCCTCGCCTCGGGTCAGGCGGATCATCACGTGGCGCATCGCGGGCAGACCCGGGCGGTCGGCCAACACCGTGAGCGCCCGCGCCGTGCACTCCAGCACGTCCTCCAGGTCGCCGTTGGTCAGGTACAGGCGGGCCTTGAGTTCGAGTGCGAGCAGTTCCGTCAGGGGGTCGTCCGCCTTGCGCGTCAGTTCGACGGCGCGCGTGGCATGCGCGAGTGCCGTACGCACGTCGCCGCCGCGTTCCAGCGCGAGGCCCAGGTTGACGAGGGCCGTGGCCTCGCTCGACGGGTCTCCGGTCCGTGCCGCCAGTGCGGGAGCCGGCTCCAGCCGGCGGAGTGCCTCCGGCAGATGTCCCTCCTCCAGAAGAACCCAGCCGAGGAGGGCCCGTACGCGCGTCTCGGCGTCCGGGTCGTCCAGGAACACGGCCGACTCAAGGGCTTGTTCGAGCAGGGGCACCCAGCCGTCGCGTACGTTCCAGGTGATGTGGGGCCACTGCAGAACGACCAGGCGCCATGCCCGGTCGTCGTGACCGGCGGCACGGGCCGCGGTGACGGCTGCGGCGAGGTTCTCCCGTTCTGCCGCGTACCACCGCAGGGAATCCTGGCGGTCCGCGAACTCGCGTCCGGAGTGCGGTACGTACGCCCCGTCGGGCAGCGTGCAGCACGGCTGGTCCTCCGGCACCGAAGCGGCCGTGGCCCTGAGCGCCGTCGCGATCTGGTGGTCGAGCACCCGCAGCAGGGCGTGGCGGTCGCGGGACAGTCCGCGTGCGTAGAGGCGGACCAGCTCGTGCAGCGAGTACCGGCCCGGAACGTACTCGGTGACCAGGTGCGCGCCGGCCAGCCGGTCGAGTGCCTCGCCCGCTGCGACCGGGTCGCAGTCGGACAGCGCGGCCGCCGTGTACCGGTCCAGGTCGGTGCCCGGCAGCCTGCCGAGGAGGGCGAAGAGCCGTGCCGTCTCGGGCGGCAGGCCCTGCACGGTGAGCCCCAGTGCCGCCGCCACGCCCGCGTCGCCGCTGTCGTCGAGGGAGAGCAGCGACAGCCTTCGCTGCTCGTCGGCGAGTTCGGCGGCCAGGTCGGCGAGCCTCCAGTTCGGCCGGGTGACGAGCTGAGCGGCGGTGATGCGCAGCGCGAGCGGCAACCCGTCGCAGAGCTTCCCCAGGCTGACGGCCGCCTCGGGCTCCGCCGCGACCCGCGCCCTGCCGACCGCCGAGGCCAGCAGTTCGACGGCGTCGTCCAGGTCGAGGAGGTCGACCGGTACGGGTCGGGCGAGGCCCTCGGCGATCAGCCCGCTCAGCCTCAGCCGCGAGGTCACCAGGACGACCGACCGGGGCCCCGAGGGCAGCAGCCGGCGGACCTGATCGGCGGTGCGGACGTTGTCGAGGACGACCAGCAGCTCCCGTTCCGCCGTCAGTTCCCGGTACAGCGCGGCCGCGCCGGGGGCGGACTCGGGCAGGGCGCGGGGCTTGACGCCGAGGGCCATCAGGAACTCCCGTATCACCTCGTCCGGTTGGACGGGATCGTCGCCGAAACCGCGCAGGTCGGCGAAGAGCGTTCCGCCCGGGAAACGGTGCTGGTGCCGATGGGCCCAGTGCAGCGCCAGTGCGGTCTTGCCGACGCCGGCTGCGCCGGTGACCAGCGCGATGGTGCCCTCGCCCGTGGCCGCGTCGATTCCGGCCAGTTCCTCGGCCCGGCCGTGGAAGCCCCGCGCGCCACGGGTCAGCAGGCGCGGCACCGGGCGGTCGCCGGGGTCGGCCGCGTACGCGGGGCGGGGCGGCGCGGCCCGCCCGGTAGGCCCGTCCGTCGGCGCCTCGGGCCGCGGGGCGCGTTCACCGTGCGGCACGGCCGCCCTTCCGGTCGGCAGGCCTGTCGGCACGTCCGCCGGCCGGGGCGGCGGGTCGTGCGGCGCGGCCGCGCGGGGGCGACCGGGACCGTCCGGGCGGGCGGGTGCTCCCTGCGGCGGGACCGCCTGCGCGGTCCGCACGGCCTGCAGGACCCGGGGCTCGGCCCCGCTGCCGCCCGTGCTCCGGAGGTCGTGACCGCTCGTCCGCACGCGCGTCGGCCCGCTGCGGCTCGTCTCCCCCCGCGAGGACTCGACGACGAGGCCCCGTGGCATCGCGGCCGACGGCCGGTCGCCGAGCAGATCCCCCCGGAGTATCCCCTCGTATGCCGCGCGCATGGCGGGACCGGGGCTGACGCCGAGTTCCTCGGCGAGCAGCCCCCGGGTGCGGTGGTACCGGTCGAGGGCGTCGGACTGACGACCCGCTCGGTACAGCATGACCATCAACGCGGTCGTCAGGGACTCGCGCAGCGGATAGGCCCCCACCTCCGCCTTCAGCAGCGCGACGGCCTGCGGAAGGTCGCCGAGCAGGCCGTGAAGCTCCGCGAGCTGCTCCACGGTGGACAGCCGGGTCTCCTCGAGGGCCTGGGCGGCGGCGGCCAGCGACGTGCTCGGGACGGTCCCGGTCAGGGCGGGCCCGCGCCACAGACCGAGGGCGTCCCTCAAGAGGGCCGCCGTCTCCTCGGGCCGCTCCCCCTGCTGTCCGCGCCGGACCAGCTCCTCGAAGCGGTGCACGTCGAGGAGGCCGTCCGGTATCTCCATCACGTAGGCCGAACCGCGGGTGGCCAGCCGTACGTCGTACTCCTCCGCACAGGCCTCGGCGAACAGCACGCGCAGCCGCGAGACGTGTCCCTGGACGACGGTGCGGGCGTGGGCCGGGGGCGCCTCCTCCCAGACCGCGTCGATCAACTGCGCCATGGGCACAGCCGTGTTGGACCGCAGCAGGAGCGTGGCCAGCACACTGCGCCTCTTGGCGGGTCCGAGCGCCATCTCCCCCATGCGGGTCGCCACTCCGACCCCACCGAGCAGCCGAAATTCCACGAGGTCTCCCCCATCTCGCGCCAATGATCGACATCAGACTCAGCGGCCCGACCCGGGGCGTGCGCCTCCGGGCCGGACCGGCGACCTGGAGGATGCGGACGCCACCACGCCCGTTCCACTTGTGAGGAAAGAATGAGGAAGGAACGCGGTTCGTGAGGACCGTTCCGGAACACTGCCGATTCCCCGGCACCCCAGCACCCCGCTGCCTGCCACGCGCCGGAGTCGCGCACCGGTCCGCGACTGGTTGGGGCGTGGGGGAAGTGGGAGGCTGAAGGGGTGAGGGGTCGTACCGAGGAGTTCGGGAGGGCCTTATGGGACGTGACGTCCCGGAGCTGACGTTCACCCGTGACGACCGCCGTCAGTTCCGCAACAAGATGCACACCTGCCTCGACGTGTTCGCACGGATGCTGCGCGAGTCGCGGTTCGACTTCGAGCGGCCACAGGTCGGCATAGAGATCGAACTGAACCTCGTCGACGACTCCGCCGAACCCGCCATGCGCAGCACCGACGTCCTGGACGCGATCGCCGATCCCTCCTGGTCGACGGAGCTCGGACAGTTCAACCTGGAGATCAACATCGACCCCAGGCGGTTGACCGAAGGCGGCCCCGACTCCTGGGAGCAGGAGATCCGCGACGCCCTCAACCACGCCGAGGACCGAGCGGCGGCGATCGGTGCGCACCTGGTCATGATCGGGATCCTGCCGACCCTGGAACTCAAGGACACCGGGCTCGCCGCTCTGTCGGAGGACCCCCGCTACCGCCTGCTCAACGAGCAGATCTTCTCCGCACGCGGCGAGGACCTGCTGATCTCCGTCGACGGCGTGGAACATCTGCGCACCCACGCCGACACCATCGCACCCGAGGCCGCCTGCACCAGCACCCAGTTCCACCTGCAGGTCTCCCCCGACGAGTTCGCCGACCACTGGAACGCCGCGCAGGCCATCGCGGGCGTACAGGTCGCCCTCGCCGCGAACTCGCCCTTCCTGTTCTCCAAGGAACTGTGGCGCGAGACCCGTATCCCCCTGTTCGAACAGGCCACCGACACCCGCCCGGACGAGATCAAGGTGCAGGGCGTACGGCCCCGGGTGTGGTTCGGCGAACGGTGGATCACCTCCGTCTTCGACCTCTTCGAAGAGAACACCCGCTACTTCCCCGCCCTGCTCCCGCTCTGCGACGACGAAGACCCCGAGGACACCCTCGACCGCGGCGACATCCCCACCCTGGCCGAGCTCACCCTCCACAACGGGACGGTCTACCGCTGGAACCGGCCCGTCTACGCCGTCGTCGACGGCGTCCCCCACCTGCGCGTCGAGAACCGCGTCCTGCCCGCGGGGCCCACCGTCACCGACGTCCTGTCCAACGGCGCCTTCTACTACGGACTCGTCCGCGCCCTCGTCGAAGAGGACCGGCCCGTGTGGACCCGCATGTCGTTCGCCGCCGCCGAGGACAACCTCCACTCCGCGGCGCGGCACGGCATCGACGCCCCCCTGTACTGGCCCGGCATGGGCGAAGTCCCCGCCACCGAGCTGGTGCTGCGCCGGCTGCTCCCGCTGGCCGACCGAGGACTGGAACGGCTCGGTCTCGACGCGGACTGGCGCGAGCCACTCCTCGGAATCATCGAACAACGCTGTGTCAGCGGCCGCAACGGGGCGGTGTGGCAGGCCGAGATGTTCCACCACCTGCACGACATCGACCATGCCGGCCGGCACGAGGCACTCCGGCGGATGACCCGGCAGTACATCGACTACATGCACCTCAACGCGCCCGCACACACCTGGCCCGTCGACTGACCCCCAGGACGTGGACCCGTCGGCCGACGACTGGCGGGCCGCTGCCACGGCGGGATGATGGAGGAGCGGGGCGGCGGCCGCGGGGCGGAGGAGGGACACGGTCCGGATGAGCGCGTCGGCGTTTTCCTCGGGCCCGGCCCCCACGGGCCCGGGCCCCACGGGCCGAGGGCCCGGCACCGCCCTGGACGCCGGCGGCCTCCTCGACACACTGGGCGTAGCGGCCGTCGTACTCGACGCGACAGGCCGCATCGTCCTGTGGAGCCCTCACGCCGAAACCGTCTTCGGATACGGCGCCGCCGACGCGCTGGGCCGCCCGGCCGCCCACCTCCTGGTCGCCGACCGCCACCGGCAGCACGTGCAGTCCCTCTTCGAACATGTCATGGCCGGCGGCGGACCCTGGGCAGGGGTCTTCCCCGTACGCCACAGAGACGGGCACACGCTTCTGGTCGAGTTCCGCAACACCCGCCTCCAGGACGACCAGAACCGGCTCTACGCCCTGATGCTCGCCTCCGACCGCGAGACCGTCCGGCGTGTCGAACGCGACCTGTCCCTCTCCGCACACCTGGTCACCCACTCCCCCATCGGGCTCGCCGTCCTCGACCCCCACCTCCGCTTCGTCCTCGTCAACCCCGCCCTCGAGCACATCGACGGCCGGCCAGCCACCGCCCACCTGGGCCGCACCCCGCGCCAGACCCTGGCCTCACCCGACATCGACACGCTCGAACGGGCCCTCCGCGACGTCCTGGCGACCGGACGGTCCGTCCTGTCCCACACCCTGCGCGGCCCCGCCCGTGCCGACGGGCGAGCACCGGTGTGGTCGGTGTCCCTCTACCGGTTGCAGACCCCCGGCCAGCTCGTCATCGGTGTCGCCGCCTCGATCGTCGACATCACCGACCAGCACCACGCCGCTCAGGCCGCTGCCCGCGCCAAGGGCCGCCTCACCGTCATCGCCGACGCCTCCGAACGGGTCGGCACCACCCTCGACCTCGACGTCACCGCCCGCGAACTCGCCGACCTGGTCGTCCCCGGCCTCGCCGACATCGCCGCCGTCGACGTCCTCGAGGACATCCTGACGGGCCCACGCCCCCGGGCGAGGGCCACCGCCCCCGGACCCGCGGTCTTCCGCGCCCTCGCCGTCAAGGCCGCCTACGCCACCCCCGCCCAGGAGGCCGCCGACCCCGTCGGCACCCCCGCCCGCTACGAGACGGAACGACTCGTCACCCACTGCGCACGGACGGGCCGCCCGGTCCTCGTCGCCCACGTCACCGACAGTGACCTGCCCCGTATCGCCCGCGACGCCCCCTCCGCAGCCCTCCTGCGCCACGCCGGCATCCACTCCTACCTGGCCGTCCCCCTGCGCGCCCGCGGCGCCGTCCTCGGCGTCCTCGACCTCAAGCGCGCCCGCAACCCCGCCCCCTTCGACGACGAGGACGTCCAACTCGCCAGCGAACTCGCGGCGCGTGCGGCCGTCGCCATCGACAACGCCCGCTGGTACCGCCACCAGAGCCAGGCCGCCCTCGCCCTCCAGCGCCACCTGCTCCCCCACAACCCGCCTCACCTCCACCGTCTCGACGTGGCCTACCGCTACCAGCCGGCCTCCGCGGCCATCGAAGTCGGCGGCGACTGGTTCGACGCCATCCCCCTGCCCGACCGCACCACCGCTCTCGTCGTCGGCGACGTCATGGGCAGCGGCATCAACGCCGCCGCCACCATGGGGCAACTGCGCACCGCTGCCCGCACGCTCGCCCGCCTCGGGCTCCCGCCCGCCACCGTCCTGCACCACCTGGACCGCACCGCCACCGACCTCGACGACGCCATGGCCACCTGTGTGTACGCCGTGTACGACCCACACCGCCACCACTGCCGCCTCGCCGCCGCCGGCCACCCTCCGCCCGTCCACATACCCGTGGACCAGCCGCCCCGCCTCCTCGCCCTGCCCACCGGCGCACCCCTCGGCGTCGGCGGTGTCCCCTTCGAGACCCAGGAGATCCCCTTCACTTCGGGCGACGAACTCCTGCTCTACACCGACGGGCTGGTCGAGACCCGTGACCAGGACATCGACGTCCGCCTGACCGCCCTGACCGACCTCCTCACCGCTTCCGGCCGCCTCCCGCTGGAGGAGACCTGCGACCTGCTTCTCGGCTCGCTGAGGCACCCCGGCGACCACGACGACGTCGCCCTCTTGATCGCCCGCGCCCGGAGCGACAGACCGGCGGGCACAGCCCCAGCGCACACGGCGAACCCGGCGACCCGGGACAGCGGGACGGAGGCGGCTCCATGAACGACACCCGCCCGGCCGGCGACAGCCTCCCGCCCTTCACCCACGACACCGCCGGCGCCGTACTCGACACCCACGGCAGAATCAGCGGCTGGACCCACGAAGCCCACGCGCTGCTCGGCCGGTCCGCCCAGGACGTCATCGGCCGCCCGGCACGCACCCTGCTGGCCGACCCGGCGTCCTGGACCGCACTGGCCCAGGCCTACGCCCGGGGGCGACGGCGAGGCGCAGCGGTACTGCGCACGGGCCGCGGCGAGGACCTGCCCGTCATCCTCCAGGCATTCCGCCTCCACAACGGCCCCCAGGGCCACCAGGGCGCCGAGGCCCCTCAGGTCCCCGACGAGGCCGGCACCCCACCCGAGTGCCTCCTCCTGGCCGCCCCGGCCTCACTGGCGACCCGCTGGCACCAGGACCAGGCATTCGTCGCGGAGCTCTTCCTCCAGGACCGGGTCGGCTTCGCCGTCCTCGACCCCGAGCTCCGCCTCATGCGCACCAACACCCACCTCCTGCCGTACACCGGAGTCCCCTCCGACCTGCGGGGCCGACGCCTCGCCGACTTCCTGTGGCCTCAGGACGCGGCAGCCGTCGAAGAAAACCTGCGACAGGTCCTTCGGACCGGCCGGCCACTCATCGGCACGGAACAGATCCTGCGTACCGTCGAGGACCCCTCGGCGGGAGTGATCATCACCATCTCCGCCTTCCGGCTGCAGAGCCCCGACGGGCAGGTCCTCGGGGTCACCGCGCTGTTCACCGACGTCACCGAGCTCCGCCGGTCCAGCGAACGTCTCGCGCTGCTCCACCACGCCACGGCCTCCGTCGGCCGCTCACTCTCCGTCGCCGACACCGGCAGAGAACTCGCCGCCGCGCTCGTGCCCGGCCTCGGCGACATCGCCGTCGTCGACATCGCCGACGCCGTATCACTGGGCGAAGAGCCCCTGCCCGACCGCGACGGCCGGCTCCTCCTGCGCCGCACCGCCGTCGCCGGACACCCCGCCACCGGCAACACCCTCCCCGCACCTGCGCCCGTCCTCACCGCCGTGCCCACGACCGACCCCGCCGCAGACGGCACCGGCACGAGCACCGGCACCGGCACCGGCACCGGCACCGAAGGCGATCACAGCGGCGGCGCCGACGCCCAGGCCGGGGGACACCCGTTCACCGTGACCGCACCGCTCCGCGCCCGCGGCACGATCCTCGGCCGGGTCTCCGTCGGCCGCCGAGCCGAGCGCGGCCCCTATCAACCCGCCGAACAGGACCTCCTGCGCGAGATCACCGACCGCGCCGCTCTCGCCCTGGACAACGCCCGCCGCTTCACCCGCGAACACCGGGCCGCCGTCGGACTCCAGCGCAGCATGCTGCCCCCCGCCCAGACCGACACTCCGGCAGCCACCACCGCCGGCGTCTACCTCCCCGCCGACACCGCCACCGGCGTCGGCGGCGACTGGTTCGACGTCATCCCCCTCTCCTCCGCGCGTATCGCGCTCGTCGTCGGGGACGTCGTCGGCCACGGCCTGGCGGCAGCCGCCACCATGGGCAGGCTCCGCACCGCCGTGCGCACCCTCGCCGACCTCGACCTCGAACCCGACGAACTCCTCACCCACCTGGACGACCTCGTCGCCCAACTCTCCGCCGAACCCGAGCAGACGACCGACCAGGCCGCCGACCAGTCATCCGACGACGACCCCGACGGGGCGTGGCACGACCACCCCATCTCCTCCGCCACCGGCGCGACCTGCGCCTACGCCGTCTACGACCCCGTCACCCGCCGCTGCGTCGTGGCGTCCGCCGGTCACCCCCCACCCGCGGTGACTGATCCGGAGGGCAACGTGTCCTACCTGCCGATCGACCCCGGACCACCGCTGGGCATCGGAGGCCTGCCCTTCGAGGCGACCGAGGTCGAACTGGCCCCTGGCAGCGTCATCGCCCTCTACACCGACGGACTCATCGAACTCGACCACGGCAACCTCGACACCGGCATGGCCGAACTCGCCGACCACCTGCGCCGACCCGGCACCCTGACACGACCCCTGCGCGACATCGGCCGGGACATCGTCACCGACCACCCCGCCCCCGGGCTCGGGGACGACCTCACCCTCCTCCTCGCCCGTACCCGGGCCATACCGACCCACAACACGGCCGACCTCACCATCGACGCCGACCCCGCTGCCGTGGCCACCGTCCGACAGGCCGCGACGACACACCTCCACACCTGGGGACTCCAAGAACTCACCTTCACCACCGAACTCATCCTCAGCGAACTCGTCACCAACGCCATCCGCTACACCACCGGACCCGTCCACATCCGACTCATCCACACCGACCGGCTGATCTGCGAAGTGTCCGACCCCAGCGCCACTCACCCACGGATGCGCCGAGCACACCTCACGGACGAAGGAGGGCGCGGCCTCTACCTCGTCGCCCAGCTCACCACCCGCTGGGGCAGTCGCTACGACCATCACGGCAAGACGATCTGGACCGAGCAGGAGCTGCCGCCGACCGACGCCGGCTGACACGCGCTCAGCGGGGCGCCGCGTCCCCGGACCCGCCCAGCCGTACGGCGAGGGCGGCGATGTCGTCGTCGAGGCGTCCCTTGCTGTGGCGCAGGAGGTCGCGGTGGAGGGCCCTGAGCAGGGCGCGGGGCGGTGTCGGGGGCTGACGACGCATCCAGGCCGTCAGGGGGAAGAACTCACCGTCGCGGGCCCGTGTCTCGACGATCCCGTCGGTGTAGAGGAGCAGCAGGTCGTCGGGGGCGACGTCGAAGGTGTCGACATTGTAGTGGTCGCCGATCAGCCCCGCGAGGCTGAGGAGGGGTGAGGGGTCGGTGGACTCGAGGGCACGGAGCCCGCCCCGGTTGAGGAGGAGCGGCGGAGGATGTCCGCAGTTGAGGATGCTGATCCGTCCGCCTTCCGGGGGGATCTCGACCAGGAGGGCGGTGGCGAAGCGCTCCATCGGTCCCTCAGGGGGGAAGGAGGCGTTGTAGCGGGTGCTGCTGGCGTCCATCCTGCGCGCCACGTCGACCATGTCGGCCTCGCCGTAGGCCGCCTCCCTGAAGGCGTTGACGATCGCCGCGGCCGCCCCCACGGCGGGCAGGCCCTTGCCCCGCACGTCACCGATGAGCAGCCTGACCCCGTACGGCGTCTCGGCCACCTCGTAGAAGTCACCGCCGATGCGGGCCTCCGCGGCCGCGGCGAGGTACAGCGACTCGATCTCGACCCTCCCGAAGCGACGCGGCATGGGGCTCAGCACCACCTGCTGCGCCGCGTCGGCGACGAGCCGTACCTGGAAGAGCGTCCGCTCGCGCTGGAGCCGTACGTGGCTCCCGTACGCGGCGGCGACCGTGACCGCGATGATCCCCGCCGCGGTCCACCACGTCCCCAGGTCGGGGAAGACGAGGCTGAGACCGATCATCAGCAGCAGGCAGACGGTGCCGAGCAGGACGGTCGGCAGGACCGGCCACATGGAGGCGGCCAGGGCCGGTGCCGCCGGCAGGAGGCGGCTGAAGGCCATCTCCGGCGGGGTGGCGTACGCGAGGCTGGCGATCACGACGGTCAGGAAGACCGGCGACAGCCGCACGAACCACCCCCGGCCCAAGCGCCGGCGGAGCCGCACCCGCCCAGACTCGATCACAACAGTCAGAATATCCACACAAAGGGGACGGAGCGCTCTGGTGAACAGCACCCCGCGCGCCCACCGGGCCGGACCCGAAGCCTCGACGGCCGATCACCGGGCCGCACCGGGTCGGCCCGCGCGCACTCCGCCACCCGGCGACGGGTGGGGCCAATGTGGTGTGCGGGATACAGGAGGCGGCACCCGCCGTTCCGCGCCAAAGACGGGGGCATTCGAGGGGTGGTTGTTGGCCGGAGGCTGTCCTGCCCTCGCGTGGCGGGGCTTCTAGCATTCGACCACCCCGCCCACACCGGTGGGGCGCCCCGGGAGGCCGCGCGGCTCGCCTCCCGGCACCAGCTCCTCGATCCACCGCAGCAGGTCCGTGACGGCCGCCCGACTCCGTGGCGCGCCGCACCCCCCGACCGGGCGAGCGGGACGTGTCCGTGCGTCCGTCCGCGCCCGGCACCCGAAGCACCGGATGGGAGAAAGCATGCGAGTCCCCCTGCTCGTGAGCGGAGCGGTCGCCGCTCTGTTCGCCTCGGCCCTGCCCGCGCAGGCAGGTCCTGCGTCGATCACCGACCCGCCCCCTGACAAGATCGTCATCGACATCGCCACGGTCAACGGCTCCGGCTGCCCCCTCGGCACCGCCGCCATCGCCGTCTCCGAGGACAACACCGCCTTCACCGTCACCTACAGCCAGTACGTCGCGCAGGCGGGCGGCAACTCCTCGCCCACCGCGGCCCGCCAGAACTGTCAGCTCAACCTGCTGGTCCACGTGCCGCAGGGCTTCACCTACGCCATCGCCAGCGCCGACTACCGCGGCTACGCCTCCCTGCGGCCCGGCGCGAGCGGCACCGAGAAGGCCTCGTACTACTTCCAGGGATCACCGAACACCGCCTCCCGGACCCACACCTTCCGAGGACCCTACGAGGACAACTGGCAGGCCACCGACACCACCGACTGGGCGCAGCTCGTCTGGGCCCCCTGCGGCGTCCAGCGGAACTTCAACATCAACACCGAGATCCGGGTGAACGCCGGCACCTCGAACCCGGCCACCACCAGCTACATGACCATGGACTCCACCGACGGCGACATCAGCACCGTCTACCACCTCGCGTGGAAGCCCTGCCCCACGAAGTGAGCTGACACCCCGGCGCCCCGGACGGACATCTTCTGTTCGTCCGGGGCGTCTCGCTGCCCCAACGGCCCCCGCCGGGCCGTCCGCTCGGATCCGGGCCTGCGCGAAGGGTTGCGCACTTCGGGGGATCGTTCAACAATCCTCTACAGCACGCGAGTTACCGAGCGACAGTTCCATGTTCCCGGCGGTCACCGGAGAAAAGGGGCAAGGTCATGGGAGATGCGCGAGAGGGCGCCCGATTCGGCGTGTGGGCCGTCGGCGGGGTCCTCGGGCTGGCGGTCGTCTATGTGGTCGGTGTGTTCGTGTTCGGGGGCGCCGGGTGGATCACCGCGCCGTTCCGTGGCGAGCTCGAGGAGCGGGAGGACACGGTCGGGTCCGGGGCGTTCCGTCTGACCACCTACGAGGAGTTCTTCGGGCTGTGCGAGGCCGTGCAGAACGCCGAGGGAACGATCCAGGTGCTCCAGCAGGAGCGGGGCACGGCGTCGACCGTGCGCAGGAGCCAGATCGACCAGTCGGTCACCGCCCTGCGGGCGTCCCGCCTGGAGTCGGTCAACGAGTACAACTCCAAGGCCGCCCAGGAGCATCGCGCGCCGTTCCTCGACAAGAACCTGCCCCCTCGGCTCGACGCCGGGGCCGAGCGGACGACCTGCACGGCCACCCACTGACGTCGGGAAACCGGCAACGGGAAGGAGACCACCACGATGCACAGGATCGCGCGCGCCGCCGCGGCCGCGTTCTCGGCGCTCGCCCTCGGGCTCGGCCTCGCCGCCTGCTCCGACTCCAGTCAGGACCGTGAGACCAAGGCCAAGCAGGACGGCTACAACCACCTCGTGGCGCAGCAGCCTGCGGGCCACATGGAGTACTCGCCGACCCGTGAGGCGATCAACCAGTGGGTCAAGACCTGGGGCAAGCGGGGCAAGCTGTCGTACGTCTACATCCAGAACGCCAAGGGCGAGTACGGGTACTTCGTCATGAAGGGCCTGCCCGTTCCGCGCTGCAAGATGCTCACGCCGACCGAGCGGCTCGAGGACACCAACGAGGGCAAGGCGGTGCTGCCGCAGCCCGGGATGGACGGTACGTACTCGACGGGTTCCACCTGCAACGCCTACTACGGGTTCGATGCCACCACCGGCGTGTACATGGAGTTCACGGTCGGTACGAACCAGTCGTTCTTCCTCTTCGACCAGCCGATGACGATGCCGGAGTACGTCGGCGCCACGCAGCTCGGCCCGACCTCGGTGAAGGACGTTCCGAAGAACCCCTGAGCGCCGTCTTCCCCCTCGCCCGCCAGGACGAGGGGGAAGGCGAGCCGTGCGATCAGCGGCGTCGGAGCAGGGCGCAGACGAAATCCTCCTGGATCGCGCGGACCTTGGCCAGGAGTTCCGGCTTGATGGTCTTGCTGGTCTGGGTGTTGATCGAGAAGGTGAGAGCCCGCTTGCCGTCCGCCGTGCCGGCCGCGAACTGGGTGTAGCCGGGGAAGTTTCCGGTGTGGCCGTAGACCGTGCCGCATCGTGTCGCGTACCGGAAGATGGCCAGTCCGCCCGCGTTGACGCCCGGCCCGGCCGGCTCCGAGGCCGCGCCGGTGATGAAGGTCCGCTGCTCGCCGCGGGTCTTCTTGGACAGGAAGCCCGGTCCGCCGGACCAGGCGCCGATGAAGGTGTTGAGGTCGCTCGGTGTCGAGACGATGCCGCCGGAGGCCCAGACGCCCGACGCGCTGAGGACCTCGCTGATGTCCTCCGGCGGGTCGGGCGGCGTCACGTCGTAGCCGTGCAGGTACGGCCTGGGCATGCGGAAGCCCTGGGGCAGGCTGGTGCGCCGCAGGTCGAGGGGCCGGTACACGAGCTTGTCGAGCAGCCGCTCGTAGCGCTCGCCCGTGACCGCCTCCGCCATCAGAGCGACGGCGATGTTGTCGGAGTTCGAGTACTCGTACCGCGATCCCGGCGGGAAGTGGAGGTCCTGGTCCGCGACGAAGTCGAGCAGCCGGCGGGAGTCGAAGTGGTGCCGGGGGTCCTCCTGCAAGATCTCGACGAACGCAGGGGCCGTCGAGAAGTCGGGCAGCCCGCTGGTGTGGTTGAGCAGCTGGCGCAGCGTCACCTGGTGCCAGGCCGTGGGCTGCGAGGGCAGGAGTTCGCCGATCGTGTCGTCGAGGCGCAGCTTGCCGCGGTCCACCAGGCGCAGGGCGACCGCTCCGCTGAAGGCCTTGGCGACGCTCGCGATCCGCATGTGGTCGGTGGCACGGGGCGGTCGGCCGGTCTCGGTGTCGCCGACACCCGCGCGGTAGACCGCCGTCCGGTCGTCCCGGCGCAGCACGGCGATCACTCCGGGCGGGCCTCCGGCCGTACGGACCAGGTCGTTCAGCTGCTTCTGCAGGGCGCTGTCCGGGTGGGGCGGCGGCGTGCCCGTCGCCTGCGCCTGTGCGGGCTGGACCAGGGCGGCGACCGCGGACGCGGCGAGGGCCGCCGCCGACAGGCGCAGTCGTACGTGCGAGCGTGATCGGTCTCCAGGGTGTGCCGGCACGGGGGCTCCTTCACGGCGATGCCGGGTGGCCATGCACCCGGTCGGGGGGTCCGACCCAGCATCGGACGGACCGTCGCGACGTGCCCGCCCGATGGTCCATACGGCGCAGCCTCCCGACGCCTCCCGACCCGCCGCGGCGGCTTCGGTGGGCCCGCAGGGGCGGGGCTCGGGTGCCGGAGCCGAGATCGATTGTCAGTGGTGGGTGAGACCGTGAGGACATCAAGCCGCTGCACGGGGAGCTGCCATGTCGGGAAGTCAGAACTACATCAATCACGTCGCTCTGGTGCTGGATGCCAGTTCATCCATGTCGCACCTGAGCCGTAAGGTCGTCGAGGTCGCCGACCAGCAGATCGCCTACCTCGCACGGCGGTCCAGGGAGCTGGAGCAGGAGACCCGCGTCACGGTCTACGTCTTCGCGGACACGGTCGACTGTGTCATCTACGACAAGGACGTGCTGCGGATGCCGTCCCTGAAGCAGCTGTACCGGGCCGGTGGGATGACAGCTCTGCTGGCGGCGGCTCTGAAGTCGCAGCGGGAGCTGGCACAGACCGCCCAGCTGTACGGCGACCACAGCTTCCTCACCTTCGTCCTGACCGACGGCCAGGAGAACGCGAGCCACCGCAGCCCGGGCGCTCCCTCCAAGGATCCGCGCGAGCTGGTCAGGGCCGTGTCCGAGATGATCGGGACGCAGGAGGACAACTGGACGCTGGCCGTCCTCGTGCCCGACCAGATGGGCAAGCGCGAGGCCATGCAGTGCGGGTTCCCCAAGGAGAACATCGCGATCTGGGACGCCACGAGCACTCAGGGTCTCGAGGAGGCCGGGCAGGTCATCCGGGAGGCCACCGAGAAGTTCATGGTGGGGCGGGCCAAGGGCATCCGGGGTTCGCGGGCGGTGTTCTCCACGGGCGCGGACGCCGTCAACAAGGAGACCATCAAGGCGGCCGGCCTGACGCCGGTGAAGCCTTCGGCGTACCAGCTGATCCCGGTGGCACGGGACGCGGGTATCCGTGAGTGGGTCGTCGAATGCGGGCACACCTATCGCACGGGCGGTGCGTTCTATCAATTGAGCAAGCCGGAGAAGGTCCAGGCGGGGAAGCAGATAGCCGTGCTGGAGAAGAAGACGGACCGGGTCTACACGGGGCCGCAGGCGCGGGCGCTGCTCGGACTGCCGGACACCGAGGTGCGCGTCAAGCCGGACCACAACGACGACTTCACCATCTTCGTGCAGAGCACCAGCGTCAACCGGAAGCTCGTGGCCCGGACGCGCCTCCTGCTGATGATCTGACAGCAGCGCACGGTCCGCCCGTCCGCCCGTCCATGCAGAGACCGAGCCGGACGGGCGGATGGGCGGGTCAGGACAGTGAGTCCTGCTCGAAGTGCCGTACGCGAAGGGGTTCGAGCAGGTACTCGTCCTCCCCCGGAAGGACCACCGGCTGCTCACGCCAGTTCTCGCCGGCGTAGCGGACCAAGTCCTCCTCGCCGCGCCAACGGCTCACGTACAGAAGCGAGTGGGGTGGTGCGAGCAGCACCTCATGGTCCACCAGACCCGGGTTCTGGTCGGGGAACTCCCGCACCGCCGAAACGATCATGTCCCGGAACGCGTCGAACCGCTCGGGACGCACACGCGCCTCACTCACCCTCACAATCATGACCGTCAGCCTGTCATACCGTCGTACGGGATGTCTTGCCTCCGGTCCCGCCCCGAGATCGGGGTGCCGATGTCGCCTCCCGCCTCACCCGGGCTTGGCGAGAAGTTGTCCATCGATGACCTGGGACGTACTGGGTCCTCACCCCGGCCACGACGACAATGACCGCGTATCGCACCACACACCCCACAGACTCCCCCGCTCCGGCTGACGGCTCCGGTCCGGAGCCTGAGAGAGACTCACGTGTACCTTCGAGAAATCTGGCGGTTCCCCGTCAAGTCCATGCGCGGGGAGCAGCTCAAGAGCGTCGAGCTGACGGACAACGGTCTGACAGGCGATCGCCACATCCATGTCCGGGACTCCCGCGGTCTGCTGACCGCACGGGTGCGCTCCCGGCTGCTCGGCCTGTCGGCGACCACGGCGGCGGACGGCGGTGTGCTCGTCGACGGGCACCCGTGGGACAGCCCCGAGGCGGGCGCGCTGGTCCGCGGCGCGGCCGGCCCCGACGCGGAGGCGGTGTACTACACCGGCAGGGAGCGGTTCGACGTCCTCAATCTAACGGTCATCACCGATGGGGCAGCCGACGCCCTCGGCCACGACCCGCGCCGACTGCGGTCCAACCTGGTCATCGGCGGCGTACCCGGCCTCGCCGAACGCGACTGGCCCGGCCGTACGCTGCGCGTCGGCGACGCCGTCATCGGTGTGCTGAAGCTGCGCTCCCGCTGCGTCATGACGACGGTCGACCCCGACACGGGCGAACGTGACCACGACGTCCTGCGCGACATCCATCGGTTGTACGACGGCACCTTCGCGCTGGACTGCTGGGTGGCGTCCCCCGGCACTGTCGGCCAGGGCGACGAGGTCCGTCTGACCGACGAGGAGTGGCCGGAGCCGGTGCGCGGCGGCTGGATCGTCGGGGCCCCCTACGTCGTGGCCTGAGGCTTCTTCCGGTCAGTGGCGTTCCCGTCGTCCGTCCCGGCGGGCGTTGAGCCTGGCCGCCTGCCGTGTGAGGTGGTCGCGCTCGGCGAGGTTGAAGGCCTTGTGGGCCGCCTCGGCGTAGAGGTGCGCCGCCCTCTCCAGGTCGCCCGCGCACTCGTGGAGGTGGGCCGCCACCGCGGCGTGGCGGGGCAGTGAGGGGTCGTCCAGTGCGGCGAGCGCCGCCAGCCCGGCACGCGGTCCGTCGGCTTCGCCGACGGCGACGGCGCGGTTGAGCCGTACCACCGGGTTGTCGGTCAGCAGCGCGAGTTCGTCGTACCACTCGACGATCTGCACCCAGTCGGTCTCCTCGGCGGCGGGCGCGTCGGCGTGCAGGGCCGCGATGGCGGCCTGGGCCTGGAACTCGCCCAGGCGGTCGCGGGCCAGGGCCGCCTGGAGGATCACGACGCCCTCGGCGATCAGCGCCGTGTCCCACCGGGCGCGGTCCTGTTCGGCGAGCGGCACGAGGCTGCCGTCGGGTGCGGTCCTGGCGCTGCGCCGGGCGTGGTGGAGCAGCATGAGGGCGAGCAGGCCGGCCACCTCGGGGTGGTCGATGCGGGCCGCGAGCTGCCGGGTGAGACGGATGGCCTCGGCGGCGAGGTCGACGTCCCCGGAGTAACCCTCGTTGAAGACGAGGTAGAGGACGCGCAGCACCGTGGCGACGTCGCCGGGCCGGTCGAGGCGCACACCGGAGACGGTGCGCTTGGCCCTGCTGATGCGCTGCGCCATGGTCGCTTCGGGCACGAGGTAGGCCTCGGCGATCTGGCGGGTGGTCAGCCCGCCGACGGCGCGCAGGGTGAGGGCGACCGCCGAGGCCGGGGTCAGCGAGGGGTGCGCGCAGAGGAAGTAGAGCTGGAGGGTGTCGTCCACCGCGGGCGTCGGCCCGGGCCGGGGCTCCTCCTCGACGCGGTCCTCGCGCCTTCGGCGGGCCGTGTCGGCGCGGGTCGCGTCGAGGAACTTGCGCCAGGCCACGGTGACCAGCCAGCCCTTCGGATCGCGCGGAGGCTCCGCCGGCCAGGCGCGGAGCGCCTCCACCAGGGCGTCCTGAACAGCGTCCTCGGCCGCCGCGAAATCTGCTCCGCGGCGGACGAGGACGGTGAGCACGCCCGGTGTGAGGCTCCTGAGCAGGAGCTCGTCCATCGGTGACGTCACTCCGTGATGGTGGGCGGCGCGGCAAGGAACGGACGTACCTCCAGCCACTCGTGGATCGGCTTGCCGCCCGCGCCGGGGGCGGCCGACAGTTCGCCGGCCAGCTCGACGGCGCGCTCGTAGCTGTCGACGTCAATGATCATCCAGCCGGCGATGAGGTCCTTGGTCTCCGCGAACGGTCCGTCGGTGACCGGCGGGCGCCCCTCGCCGTCGTAGCGGACCCACGCTCCGTCCGGCGCGAGCGCCTGGCCGTCGACGTACTCGCCGGTCTTCTCCAGGCGGGCGGCGAAGTCGTTCATGTACTGCACGTGTGCCGTGATCTCCGCCGGGCTCCACTGGTCCATCGGCACGTCGTTGACCGCCGCCGGGGCGCCGCGGTAGTGCTTCAGCAGCAGGTACTTCGCCATGGTGGTTCTCCTTGGTGTGCGTGCGGCCCATTGTGGTCGCGTTCACACCGGGGACGGAGCGGGACTCGGGTTCTCGACATCACCGTCCGACCTTTTTCGGGTTTTTCTCAGACGGCGCGGACGCGGCCGGAGCGATGACCCTCTTCGCGCCGATCAGGACGCGGTAGCGCTGCCGTGTCGCGAATTCGGCCAGGTTCCAGACCACCGGGTGCCCCACCTCCGCGCTGAGATGGAGGACCTCGTCCGGGCCGGCCGCGATGCCGACGTGGGCGCCGTACGGGTCCTCCGTCGCGTTGAAGAGGAGCAGGTCGAGCGGCTGCGGGGTCGGGACATGGACCGTGGCCGTGGTGTCGTGCCACAGGTCGCTGGAGCGCAGGGGCGGTACGGACAGGCCGAAATGGCCCAGGACCTCGTAGGCGAACAGTTGACAGTTGGCGCCTGCCGCGAGGCCGGGCCGGTCGGTCACGGCCGCGGATCCGGGGAAGCGCGCACCGACGTGCGGGACGGTCCAGAAGGCGGTCGGCAGCCGGGCGAGGAAGGATTCCATGGCCGCATCATTGCGCGGCCGGCGGCCCCGGTGCGCCGGTCCGGTCGCGGAGGTCGCCTTCGTGCGCGCATAGGATCGCCGGCATGGCGCTGCGACCTGTGCAGGTGAACATCAAGGCTCGTGACCCCTTGGTGGTCGGGCGGTTCTGGGCGGAGGCGCTGGGGTGGGCCGCGTACAGCCCCGGGGTGACCACGTACGTCGGGCCGGCCGGGGGTCTCGTCTGGCCCGATCCGGTCGTCGTCGGTGTCGATGTCGTTCCCGTGCCCGAGCCCAAGGCCGCGGTGAAGAATCGGGTCCACCTCGATCTCGCCACCACCTCCGTGGCCCATCGGACCGAACTGGTCGCGCGGCTCATGGGACTCGGCGCGACGCCCGTCGACATCGGCCAGGGAGCGGTGCCGTGGACCGTGCTCGCCGACCCCGAGGGCAACGAGTTCTGTGTGCTGGAGCCTCGGGAGGTCTACGAGGACACCGGGCCGATCGCGGCCGTGGTGGTCGACTGCGCGGATCCGCGGGCCATGGCCCGGTTCTGGGGTGAGGCGGTCGACTGGGAGGTGCGTGAGGTCACGGACGAGGGCGCCACGCTGCGGTCCGCCCAGGGAGCCGGCCGCCCGTTCCTCGAGTTTCTCCGCACGCCCGGCGGGAAGCGCGTGCCGGACCGGGTCCACCTCGACCTGCTGCCGTACCCCGGCGACGACGAGGCGGCGGAGGTGGACCGGCTGCGGGCGCTCGGCGCCACCGATCTCGACATCGGCCAGGGCGACGTCCCGTGGACGTGTCTGACCGACCCGGAGGGTCACGAGTTCTGCGTCCTCGCCCTGCCCTGACGCGGCCGGACCCGGAGGCCGCCCGTCCGGCCGACCCGGGGCGAGCGTGGTGACGAAGGTGGTCCCGTGGGGGCCGGATAACCTCCCTGCATGCGTCGTGACCTCTTTCGTTCCGTGGTTGTCCTGGGCTCGTGTGTCGCCCTGAGTTGTCTGAGCGGTGCCCATGTCGGCGGCGCTCGGTCGAACAGCACCGGGGACGTCGTGCGGGAGGACTTCTCCTCCGGTGGAGTGCCCGGGCCGTGGCGGGTGGTCGGCGGCGAGTGGCGGGTCGCCGACGGGCGGCTGGTCGGCGATGCCGGGCCGGGGAAGGGGCTGGTGACCTTCGGGGCGGGCTCGGCCGACTTCCGGTTCGAGGCCCGGGCTCGTTTCGAGCGGAGGGACGGCGCGAAGGGCTGGTTCGGGTTGGGCGTCGACGTGCCCGCGTCCGGGGGCGAGCGGGGGGCCGTCGGGGTCGTGCGGGCCGGCGCCGACGGTGTCTCGTTCGGGGAGGAGGGCGGGGCGGCGGCGCCCGTTCCCTTCGTACGGGCCGCGGACGGAGAGGTTCACGTACGGGTCGAGGCTCGGGGGCAGCGGGCGGTGTGGTTCCTCGACGATCGACAGGTCCTGGTGACCGGCCGTTCCCAGGCGGGCGCCGGGGTGGCACTGGCGGTGGGTGGCGGCACCGTGTCGTTCGACGACGTGCGGGTCACGCGGGTGAGCGCGTCCGCGTTCCAGCGTGCGGCCGCGGCCCCGATGACGGTCGTGGCGCACCGGGGGGCGTCCGCGGTCGCCCCGGAGAACACGCTGGTCGCCCAGGAGGTGGGGCGGCGTTCCGGCGCGGTGTTCATCGAGAACGACGTTCGGCTGAGTCGTGACCGCGTGCCCTTTCTGATGCACGACCCGACGGTGGACCGCACCACCGACGGCGTGGGCAGGGTCTCGGAGCTGACCGCCGCGCAGCTTCGTGGGCTGGACGCGGGGTCCTGGCGCGCGCCGGTCTACGCCGGAGCACGCGTTCCCACGCTCGCCGAGCAGTTGGCCGATCTGCGGACCCGCGGTGGCAGCCTGCTCCTGGAGATCAAGCAGGCCGACAGCCTCGAGGACGTCGCCGCGGTGATCGACGTCGTGAAGGCGGAGCAGATGACCGGTCGGGTCATGGTCCAGAGCTTCGACCCACGGCACCTGCGCTGGGTGCGCGCGCTGGCCCCCGAGGTCCCGCTCGGTCTGCTGCGCGACAAGCTGGACGCCGACCCGGTGGCCGTGAGCCGGGAGTTGGGACTGTCGCTGTACAACCCCAGTGGCGTGGCCCTCGAGGCCCGGCCCGGCGTCGTGGACGAACTGCACGCCGCCGGTCTCGGCGTGTGGGTGTGGACGGTGGACACGGCCGAGCGGTGGGACCGGTACGACGGCTACGGCGTGGACGGGGTCATCACCAACCGGGCCGGGGAGCTCTCCGGGTGGCTCAGTGGGCGGGGCTCGGGCCTGTAGGCGCCGACGCCGACGTCAGCGCCGCCAGTTCCGCGTTCGCCCGCGCGGTCACCTGGCTGAGGACGCGGCCGGCGGCGAGCAGGTCCTCGGTGGGGATGTCGGCCCAGACGCGGGCGGAGATCGGGGCGATCTGCGCACCCACGGTGGCGAGCAGTTCGCGGCCTGCGTCCGTGGGGCGCAGGTGCGGACCCTCGGCGACGAGCAGGCCTCGGGTGAGCAGTTCGTCGAGGGTGGCGCGGGTGTCGTCCGGGGTGGACTTGACCGAGGCGACGACCTGGGCGACCAGCTCTTCGGAGGTCTGCGGCGCGTCGGCGGTGACGGCGGCGCGCAGGGCGATCTGCTGCGGGAACGTGACGCCGTGCCGGGCCAGGACGTGCTCCAGGACGCCGCGAGCGGCGTAGTGGGCCAGGCCGAGGGCGCGGGAGTCGGCGGCGGTGCCCGCGGCGGGGGTGGTGGCGGTGGATGCCGTGGTGGTCATGGTGTGTGCCTCTCCGTGTTCTCGTCGTTCTCGTCGTTCAGTGGGGCCTTCGGAACGGGTGGTGCGAGCGGAGCGTCGAGCAGGGCCGTGAGTTCGGCGGTGAACGTCCGGGTCCTTTGGGCGTCGAGGCCGCCGAGCGGTTCGAGGAGGTCCTGCAGCAGGTCCTGGACCAGGACGATGGCCTTCCGTGCGACGGCCCGGCCGTCCTCGGTGAGGGCGAGCTGGACGGCGCGCGGGTCGCGGGGATCGCGGGCGCGCTCGATCAGCTGGGCCGACTCCAGGGCGCGCGCCAGCTTCGACACGTACAGCGCCTCCAGACCGGTGTGGTCGGCGAGTCGGCGCTGGCTGGGCCGTTCGCCGGTGCGCTGCATGCCGTACAGCGAGGCGACGAGCACGTACTGCGCGTGGGTGAGGCCCAGCGGAGCCAGTGCGCGGTCGACCGCGACGCGCCACTTGTTGGCGAGCCGCCATACCAGGAAGCCGGGCGTGGGACCCGGTGAAGCCTTGCTCATGACAAATACAGTACATGGCTACTATCGCCATGGCTACTGTTTTCGGGCGGCCGTCCCGCTCACCCGGACGGGCCCCTCCGGGCGCCGCCGCGGCACGTCTGCGGGAAAGGTGGGCGGGACGACCCTGCGCATAAAGGCCTCGGTGGCCGGTTAGACGTGGAGCATGACGACGGACAACGTGACTGGTGGGCGTACGCATAGCGGCAGAGGGTCCCGGCTGTGGGCGCGGGGGGCCGTGCTTGCGGTCCTGGCGGCCGTCGCCGTGGTGCTGGTGGCGTTCGGCGAGGGCGGGGCGGCGGTTCTGGTCAGCGGGTTCGCGGGGCTCGTCGTCTCCGCCGTCGGCGTCTGGTGGCTGGTGGCACGGCGCGGGCCGCTGCGGTGGCTCGGGGCGATCCTCATGGTCGGCGCGCCCGTCGGCCTGCTCCTGTTCTTCGTGCACAGCGGGCTCTGGGTGATCGCTCTCGTCGTCCTCGCGCTCTGGGGGGTGGCCCTTGGCTGCGGGCGGCTGGCGCTGCGGCCCTCACACCAGGCGGGGCAGGTCGTGCGGGCCGAGTCCCGGCCGGCTCCCCGCCGTCCCGTGATCCTGATGAACCCCAACTCCGGCGGCGGCAAGGTCGGCCGGTTCGCGCTCGTCGAGCGGGCCGAGCAACTCGGGGCGCGCGTGATCGTCCTCGACCCCTCCGGCGGCGACCAGGTCCTCGAACTGGCCCGTCGGGCCGTCTCCGAGGGGGCCGACCTGCTGGGTGTCGCCGGTGGCGACGGTACGCAGGCGGAGGTCGCCGCGGTCGCCGTCCAGCACGATCTGCCGTTCCTCGTCGTCCCCGCGGGCACCCGGAACCATTTCGCCATGGACCTGGGACTCGATCGCGAGGACCCCTCGCTCAGCCTGAGCGCCCTCACCGACGGCGAGGAACTGCGGGTCGACCTCGGGGACGTCAATGGGCGGGCGTTCGTCAACACCGTGTCGTTCGGGGTGTACGCGCAGGTGGTGCAGAGACCCGAGTACCGCGACGCGAAGGCGGAGACGGCGCTCGACGCCATGCCCGACCTCCTCCACGAGAGCGGGCCGCGTCTCGACGCCACCGTCGACGGCACCTTCCTGCCGTCCCAGCAGGCGCTGCTCGTCAGCAACAACCCCTACACACGGCCCGACCCGTTCACCGGCCGCCGCCTCCGGCTCGACCGGGGCGAACTCGGTGTCATCGGCGTCCGTGTCGAGGGTGCGGCCGGTGCCGCCGACCTCGCCCTGCGCGGGTCGGGGTCGGACAGTCTGCACGTCATGACCGCGCACCGGGTCGACGTGACCGGGGGCGGCGGCGACACCGTGCCGGTCGCCGTCGACGGCGAGGCGCTGACCCTGCCGACGCCCGTGACCTGCACCATCCGCCCGCACGCGCTGCGCGTGCGGGTACCGCGCGACAGGCCCGGAGCGCCGCCCGCCGCACCCGCCGTCGACTGGCGGCGCATCTTCACACTGGCCTTCGGGGAAAGGGGCGGGCGATGACGAACAGCACGTACGAGGAACGGCCCGTCGGGATCGCCGCCGTCCTCAGCGACCTCCGGGCGGTCGACGGCGCCCTCTACGCCGCCGTCGCCGCGACGCCCACACCCACCCTCGACCGGGGTCTGCGGAGGCTGTCCAATGCCGCCGACCGCTCCAAGATCTCCTTCGGCGTCGCCGCCGCGCTGGCCCTCTTCCCCGGCCGGCCCCGACGGGCCGCCATTCTGGGGGCCGGCGCGATCACCATGGCCTCGGCCGGCGCGAACCTCCTCGGCAAGCGTCTCGTACGCCGGTCCCGGCCGGACCGGGAGGCGGCGCGGGTGATCGTGGACCGCCACGTCCCCATGCCCACCTCGGCCTCCTTCCCCTCCGGCCACACGGCCTCGGCCGTCGCCTTCGCCACGGCCGTCGGTGCCGTCCTTCCCCCGGCCGCCCTGCCGCTCTCCGCGCTGGCCTGCGCCGTCGGGTACTCCCGTATTCACACCGGCGTGCACTATCCGGGCGACGTCCTGGCCGGGGCCCTGCTGGGGGCCACCTCCGCCACCGCCGTCCTCGCCCTGGCCGGGGTGCGGGCCACCTGGCCGATCTCATGACCGAGACGGAAGCGCTTTGCATGGTCATGCGTTCTGATGCATACTCTTTCTATGTCTAAGGTCCTCACCTCCCTTCCTTCCGGCGAGCGGGTCGGAATCGCCTTCTCCGGCGGACTCGACACCTCGGTCGCGGTCGCGTGGATGCGCGACAAGGGCGCCGTCCCGTGCACCTACACCGCCGACATCGGCCAGTACGACGAGCCCGACATCGCCTCCGTGCCCGGTCGCGCCAAGACCTACGGCGCCGAGATCGCGCGACTGGTCGACTGCCGCGCCGCGCTGGTCGAGGAGGGCCTGGCCGCGCTCACCTGCGGGGCGTTCCACATCCGCTCGGGCGGTCGCGCGTACTTCAACACCACGCCGCTCGGCCGCGCCGTGACGGGAACGCTCCTGGTGCGGGCGATGCTGGAGGACGACGTCCAGATCTGGGGCGACGGATCGACGTTCAAGGGCAACGACATCGAGCGGTTCTACCGCTACGGGCTGCTCGCCAACCCGCACCTGCGGATCTACAAGCCCTGGCTCGACGCGGACTTCGTGACCGAGCTCGGCGGCCGTACCGAGATGTCCGAGTGGCTGCTCGCCCACGGCCTGCCCTACCGGGACAGCACCGAGAAGGCGTACTCCACCGACGCCAACATCTGGGGCGCCACCCACGAGGCGAAGATCCTGGAGCACCTCGACACCGGCGTGGAGACCGTGCAGCCGATCATGGGCGTGCGGTTCTGGGACCCGTCGGTCGAGATCGCCACGGAGGACGTGACGATCGGGTTCGACCAGGGCCGGCCGGTGACCATCAACGGCAAGGAGTTCCCCTCCCCCGTCGCCCTCGTGATGGAGGCGAACGCCATCGGCGGGCGCCACGGCATGGGCATGTCCGACCAGATCGAGAACCGGATCATCGAGGCGAAGAGCCGCGGGATCTACGAGGCCCCGGGCATGGCGCTGCTGCACGCGGCGTACGAGCGCCTGGTCAACGCCATCCACAACGAGGACACGCTCGCCCAGTACCACAGCGAGGGCCGCAGGCTGGGCCGGCTGATGTACGAGGGCCGCTGGCTCGACCCCCAGGCGCTGATGATCCGTGAGTCGCTGCAGCGCTGGGTCGGCGCGGCCGTCACGGGTGAGGTGACCCTGCGGCTGCGGCGCGGCGAGGACTACTCGATCCTCGACACCACGGGCCCGGCGTTCAGCTACCACCCGGACAAGCTGTCGATGGAGCGCACCGAGGACTCCGCATTCGGCCCGGTCGACCGGATCGGTCAGCTGACGATGCGCAACCTCGACATCGCCGACTCGCGGGCCAAGCTGGAGCAGTACGCGGACCTCGGCCTCATCGGCACCGCCAACCCGGCGATCGGCGCGGCCCAGGCCGCCGCGACCGGGCTGATCGGCACGATGCCGCACGGCGGCGCCGAGGCGATCGCCTCGCGCGGCGAGGTCTCGGCCGAGGACGAGCTGCTCGACCGCGCCGCGATGGAGTCCGGCACCGACTGAGCGGACGCGCGTCCGAGGCAGCGTCGCGGGGCGCTGTCGCCGGCACCGATCGGTGTCGGCGACAGCGCCCTCGGCGCGTCAGGCCCGTTCTCGGCGGAGCGCGCGCAGCCTGCGGCGCGGCGGCTGGTCCGGCAGCCAGCCGAAGGCGAGCGAGCTGCCGACGAGGCCGAGGAGCATGCCGATGAAGAAGCCGCCGAGGTTCGAGGTGACCCAGGTGGCGAGCGAGGCCAGGACGCCGACGATCGCGTAGAAGAGGCGCTGGCGCGGGTTGAGGACGATCAGCGCTCCGCAGACGATCATGATGACCGGGAGCACATAGCCGGCCAGGCTGTCCGCCCCCGCCGTGAGGATCACGGTGACGCTCGCCCGTTGGGTGAGGAGGATCTCGACGCCGCCGAGCAGGAGCAGCAGGCCCGGGGCGAACGGACGGCGGTGACGCCATCGGGCGAAGGCCCGCCAGGGACGACGGCCGCCGCCGGTGGCCGGCGGTGTCATGGTCAGCAGCCCTCCGACGCGAAGCTCATATGCAGGTCGGGCAGGGTGAAACGGGTCGCCGTGGTGGCGTAGTTCTTCTGGTACACGTCGGTGATCGTGACCGTGTCGGCCTGCTGACCGAAGGAGCCGAGGGGGCCCTTGATCGGGGGCTTGTCGAAGGTACTGGCGTCGCCGCCGATCTCGATGTTGTCGAACGCGGCGACCTTGCCGGAGATCTCCGTGGAGTCCGTGGTCAGGCCGGAGGCCTTGACCGGGGTGCCCCGGTTGCCGGCCGTGATGCGCAGGTGGGTGCCGCCGAGTTCCACGCTCTGGCAGAGGTTGGTGAGTTCGGCCTGGCGGATCGCGGTGACGATGACCAGGACCTGACCGCCGGTGTCCCCGGCGTTGGGGCTGCCTTCGGGCATGGTGTCCATGCCGCCGAACTGGCCGAAGCCGGTGCCCTTGAGGGTGTCGGCCTTGACGGTGAACGGCATGCCGGAGATGGCGAACTGGGCGGCGAGCGCGCCCTGGGCGGTCAGCACGACGAGGGTGCCGGCGATCGCGCAGGTGGGGAGGGCCATCAGACCCGCGCGGCGGAAGCGGACGCGGCCTCTGCGGCCGGGCTGCTCGGTCGCGGGTGAGGCCGCCTCGGATAACGGGGCGGTGGGGGTGGGCTCTTCGGACGGTGCCATGAGGTGCTCCTGACAGTCGTGAGGAAACAGACCTGTGGCGGCGGTGTCCTGGCGCGGACGGTGGTGTGCCGGTCTCCCCTGCCCGCCCGGGTCTTCCTCGCGTACTCGTGCGGAGGCGGCCGCGTGGCAGGGAACCGCCTGGACCGTAGACCCGTCGTTACCGCCCAGTCAACTAGCGTGCGAAACAAGGGCGTTGATCGATCGGATCGTGGCCGCAGACGGACTTCCCAGGGACTGCTCGGGTACTGCTCCGGTACTGGTCGGGGACTGCTCAGGGCATGCTCACGGCCCGTTCAGGGGCTGCTCACAGCGCCCTGAACGGGGACACCACGACATGGACGAGCGTGTCGAGCAGGAGAGGGAGGCGGTCCGTCCGGTCCTCGTCCACCGCCCGGTGGACCGCCGCGTGGACGGCGCCGACGACGGTGTCCACGAGCTCCTCGCGCGCCACTCCCGGCGGCGCGGGAGGGGCCTGCACGAAGAACCGGCGGAAACTGGCCAGAAGTTCGGCGCGGGCGCGGCGACCCGCAGGGCCCGCCGACTCGATCTCCACCACCATCCGCGCGAACGCGGGAGTCTGCGCGAGCAGGGCCAGCATCGTCCGCAGCCCGGCCCGCACGGCCGCCGACCACGACTCCGCTCCGCCCGCCTCCGCGTAGGCACGTTCCATGGCCCGTACGACCAGCTGCGTACCGCTCCGGTACGCGGCGAGGACCGCGTCCTCCTTGCCGGTGAACAGGGCGTAGAACACCGGGCGGGTCACTCCGGCGGCCCGGCAGATGTCGCTGATCCGGGCACCGCCGTAGCCGTGTGCCGCGACCATCCGGGCCACGCCGTCCAGCAGCCGCTCGCGCTGCCGCGAGGCCACCTGCTCAGGGGTCAGCCGACGGGGGCCCGGGCGCAGGGAACGCTCCGGGTCACGGCCCGTGCGGGCGCCGGGCAGCGCCTGCCACTCCTCGGTCGGACGAGCGCCCATCACCGGCCACATCCCCTCGGGGCTGTTGACGTCACATACTCGACAGGTTTACAACCCTGATGGGTTTTCCTCTCGTGTGTGCGGCCGGCGACGGGCCCGGATTCCGCACCCGCGCACCGTGCACCGCGCACCGCACACACGCGGCACCACCGCACCGCACATCGTGTATCACGCTCTCGTCGCCTCCCGCGACACCGCTGGGCCGATCCGTGGCGCCGGATCGGCCCGACCCAGGATCCCCCCTTCGCTCCGTCCTGCTCGCTTCGAGCACCCTCACCCTGGGACGAAAGGAACCCCCACCATGAACAAGCGTGCCTTCTTGGCCTCCTTCGGAGCCGCCGTCGCCGCCGTCCTGGCGGTCACCCACCCGGCCACCGCCACGGGGGCCGTCGGCGAGGTCCTGACGACCGGCAGTCCGAGCGGCCCGGCCGTCGCGGTCGGCGACGTCCTCGTCGCCTCCCTCGCCTCGGGCAGTACGGCGAAGATCGCCACCACGTCCGGTGGCAGCAGCGGCATCACCTGCAACTCCTCGGCGTTCAACGCGACGGTCACCGGCAACCCGGCGGCGCCGGGCACCGCGACCGAGACGCTCAACGCGCACACCCTGAGCAGCTGTACGACCAACATCCCGGGCGCGACCGGCGTGCAGAGCATCACGGTCAACAACCTCCCGTACACGACGGCCGTCACCTCGGGCGGCTCGCTGACCGTGACCGCCGGGAGCGCGGGACCGATCCAGACCACCCTGAAGATCAACACGATCCTGGGGCTGACGACCTGCGTCTACCGGGCAGGCGGTCTCACGGCGACCCCGTCCAACACGGACAACTCGCTCGCCTTCGCCAACCAGCAGTTCACGAAGGCCAGTGGGCCCGCCACCTGCCCCGCCAACGGCTTCTTCACGGCCAAGTACGCCCCGGTGTCGGACTCGACCCAGGGCGGCGCCCCGGTCTTCGTCAACTGACCGGCGTCCGCGCGCGGGTCGTAGCGGATCAGGTCCGTCCGGAAGCGCCCGTCAGGCGCTCCCGGACGGTTCCGCGGGCCGGGCCCCGCCCGGTGAGCCGAGGTAGGACCGGGCCCGCGCGGCCTGGGCGTGGTCGCCCACGCCTTCCAGTGCCTCTGCGATGCGCCGCAGGGGCTCCCGGGCAGGTCCGGCTTCGTCGAGCATGCGGATGAGGGCGATCCGGGCGTGCTCGACATGACCCTGTCGGCGGGCGCGTTCGATCCACGTGAACGGGCTCTCCGGCGGCAGCCCGCCGAGGGCCTCGGCCGGTGGGTCCTCACCCCCCTGGCCGGGTTCGCCGACGAGGGCGCGCAGGTCGGGCCGGTAGCTCTCCTCCAGCTGGTACGCGCGTAGTTCGGCGGAGTTGAGCAGGACGTAGTTCGGATCGGTCCGCCTGGTGGCCGACTCGGAGCGGGCGAGAAGGTCGGCCAACGGCCGGTCCGGCAGGCCGAGACCGTGGATCAGGGCCGCCCGCTGGGCGTCCAGGTCGGGGGCGAACTGCTCACGGGCCTCGTCGTCCCCTTCTCGGACGGCGGCGAGCAGGGCCTGCTCGTCCATGCCGTACGTGATGTCCTCGCACCACGCGGGCAATCGGACGAGCATCTCGAGCGCTTCGCCCACGGAGTCGGCGAGCAGCGAGGCGTAGCCGTCGGAGGAGGCGTGGAGCACGGCCGTTCCGCCGCAGAGAAAGTACGTCCCGCCGGTGTCGTCGCCGGCGATCGCCTCCAAGGATGCGCCGGACGCCAGGTGAACCTCCTCCACGTGGTAGGCCCGCCCGATGTCGAAGTTGAAGGGGAACTCGGCCAGCGCGGCGAGTTCGGGACGGCTGCGGAGAAGCTCCAGTACGCGGTCGGTCATGGGTGGGAACCCTAGGTCCCGCAGGTGCAGGGCTGGTGACGGGGGCCCGGGGGCGGTTGGCGGGCTGTGCGGACAGGTCCGGAGAAGCGTTCGACGGGACGGCCCGGGAGGACCGTCCCGTGAGAACCCGGGTCCTACTGGACGGTCAGGCGCCACTTCTGGTTCGCCGCTCCCGTGCAGGACCAGATCTGGGCGCGGGTGCCGTTCGCCGAGGAGTGGTCCGTGGCGTCCAGGCACTTGTCGGCGGCGACGTTCACGAGGTCGGCGGCTGCCGGTTCGTGGCGCCAGCGCTGGGCGCCCGTGCCGTTGCAGGTGTAGAGCTGGACCTTGGCCCCGTCCGCCGTCGAGCCCCCGGTCACGTCCAGGCACTTGCCGAGGGCGCGGACCGTGCCGTCGGGGTGGAGGGTCCAGTTCTGGGCGGCCGAGCCGTTGCACTGGTGGAGCTGGACGGGCGTGCCGTCGGCGGAGGAGCCGCCGGCGACGTCGAGGCAGGCGCCGTTGAGGCCGACGAGGGTCTGGCCGGCGGACTGGGGGCCCGCCCAGGTGAAGGTGGCGGAGGTCTTGCCGGGGAGCGTGTACGTGTAGTGGCTCGCGCCCCAGTTCACGGTCAGCTGGCGCGCGCTCGTCGCGTCGTTGTAGGCGATGAGGGCCTTCGAGCCGTCGGGGTTGCGCCAGGCGACGTTGGGCACGTCGGAGGCGGCGGTCGAGGCGATGCGGTGGGCGCCGGGCCGGACGAACTTCGTGAGGTGGCCCATCGTGTAGTACTCGATCGTGTAGTCGACCTGGCCGTGCCGGGAGTCGCCGTTGTGGACGGTGATCAGGCCGTCGCAGACACCGCAGCCGCCGTTGTGCGGGCCCCGGTTCTGGTCGACCGCGAGGGACCATTTGGTGACGGACTTCGCCCAGTTCCTCGTGTAGTCGATGATGTTCATCATGTCTTCGCGCTGCTGGTTGGCGATCCAGGTGCCGCCGGAGTGCTCGGTCTGGAAGGCGTCCAGCTGCGGGTAGCGGTCGTGGATCTGGGTCTGCTTGGCGATGTCGCCGCCGTAGCCGTGCCAGGCGACGCCACCGAAGTTCGGGTGGCTGCGGACAGCCGCGTCGTCCACCGTCTGGGCGCCGTACGCGTCGTACGTGTCCCAGTTCCAGTCGTGGGCGAGGACCTTGGTGGACAGGCCGGCGGACTGGAGCCCCGGCAGCAGCTCGCTCTTGGTGAAGTAGGCGAGCCCGGAGGCGTTCCAGCTCATCGACGGGTATCCGGAACAGCAGGTCGGCTCGTTCTGGGCGGTGACGTAGTCGACCGGGACCCCCTGGTCGCGCCAGCCCTGGAGGTACTTGACGAAGTAGTCGGCGTACGTGCCGTAGTTCTCGGCCTTCAGCCAGCCGCCGTTCAGCTGCCCGCTGTCCTTCATCCAGGCGGGGGCGGTCCAGGGCGAGGCGACGAGGGTGAGCGCCGGGTTCAGCTGCTTGGCCTGCTTGGTGAGCGGCAGGACGTCCTGCAGGTCGTGGGCGAGGGAGAAGCGCGCGAGGGTGGGGTCGGTCTGACCGGCCGGCAGGTCGTTGTAGGTGTAACCGAAGCGGGCCAGGTCCGAGCCGCCCATGGGGTTGCGGACGAAGGAGAGACCGATGCCCTCGGTCGGTGAGAACAGCTTGCGCATCGTCGCGTCCCGGGTCTCCTGGGACAGGGCACCGGAGCCCTTCATCAGCCAGGCGGCGGTGTCGGTGAACGAGGCGCCACCGCCGGTGAAGGTCTGGTAGCGGGTGTTCTCGTCGACGGTGAGCGTGGTGCCCGCGCCTCCGTTGCCGCTCTGGAAGGCGATCGGGGTCTGCTGTTGGAGGCCGCGCGTGACGTGGCGGCCGCCCGCGTCGTCGGTGGTGGTCAGCCAGACGTTCACCTGCTCCCCCGCGGCGTGCGCGGTGCCGGCGGAGAGACCGGTGAGGCCGGCCAGGCCCGTGAGGCCCGAAGCGGCGAGCGCGCCGGCGAGGAGGGTTCTCAGCAGACGGTCGTGGTGCCTTCGCGGGGTGCGGCGGTGCGTCGAACGGAGCATGTGGGTGCCCTTCTCGGCGGCGTGTGGGGGAAGCCCGGGCGTCAGGTCCGGCGCGGCGGGGACGGGCGAGGCCGTAGGGGACGAGGCCGTACGGGACGAGAACGGGTGGGCCGGTTCGCGTCGAGAGTGAACTGGGCTTCGGGTCCGTCGTCAAGGTGTCGCGCATTCATGTCCTGAACGCACGAGCCGAGTTGGGAGCGTCAGTGGGCAGATCGAGGCGTTCACGGCGTGAAGTCTTGACGGCGGGGCGGGGTGACGGTTGACTCGCCGCACCGCGTCGGAACCGGTTCCGGAAGCGGTACCGACACCGATGTCAGTCCCTTCGCCGCGGAGGCCCCGATGCGTGTCACGATCGCCGACGTCGCACGTCAGGCGGGTGTCAGCAAGACGACGGTGTCCCGGGTCCTGAACACGGGGGCGGAGGTGGACTCGGCGACCGCCGCCCGTGTTCGTGAAGTGATCGACGTCCTGGGCTATGTCCCCAGCTCGGGGGCTGTCGGTCTGGCGCGCGGCTCCAGCCGGACGATCGGCATGCTGACGCCGTCGCTCACCTGGCCGTGGATGGGCGAGGTGCTCCAGGGTGTCGTCGACACCGTCGAGGCGGCCGGTTACGGGCTGCTGCTCTTCACGTGCAACCGGGGAGCCGACTCCGTCCGGCACTTCGCCGGTCAGGTCTCCGCCCGGGCCTTCGACGGGCTCCTCGTCGTGGAACCGGAGAACACGCTCGACACGATCGCGGCGATGCACCGGCGCGGCCTGCCCGTCGTGCTCATCGACGACCGCGGCCGGCATCCGGCGTTCCCGTCGGTCGCCACGACCAATCGCGCCGGTGGTGAGGCAGCCGCCCGCCATCTGCTCGCCTCGGGCCGTACCCGGCCGCTGGTCGTCACCGGGCGCCGCGACTTCGGCTGCGTACGGGAACGGCTCGACGGTTTCCGCGACGTCCTGGCGACCGAACTCGTCGTGGAGGGCGAGTTCACGGAGGACACCGGTCGCTCGGCCGTGCGGCGGGCGCTCGCCGAAGGCCGCGACTTCGACGCCGTCTTCGCGCACAACGACCTGATCGCGGCGGGTGTGCTGCGCGCACTGCGCGAGGCCGGGCGGAGCGTCCCCGACGACGTCGCCGTCGTCGGCTTCGACGACATTCCCATGGCCCGGCACACCGAACCGCCGCTGACCACCATCCGCCAGCCCATGCGCCACATGGGCGAGACCGCCGCGCGGATGCTCCTGGCCGGGCTCGCCGGCGAGCCGATCCCCCGTGAACCGGTGGTCCTGCCCACCGAACTCGTCGTGCGGCGCTCCGCGCCCGGAGGCGGATGACGCGGCCCGACCGCTCCGTCGCCGCACCGGGCTCCTCCTCCGGACGCCCCGTCACTCCGTAGCCCGCCGCTCCCGGCCCCGCCTTGCCGCGATGCCTACCCGGTACCCGTACGTCCCTCTGTCCCGTACAAGGAGCCGCAATGCCACGAACAACGGCGGTGATCGCCGTCACCGCTCTGCTCGGCACCCTTCTCTCCGGAGCGACCCTGCCGAGCGCCGCAGCCGACGAGCCCGCGGCCGCGCCCGCTCCGGTGGCCGTCGACCGGTTCGAAGGGGAGATCCCCTTCGCCGGACCGCCCGCGGAGGGCATCTTCACCTGGGGCAGCGACGCGGACGACCCGCCGAAGCTGCGGATCGCCGAGCGGGGTGACGCGCCCGAGGGCGGCAAGGTCCTCGAAGGCGACTACGACATCAGCGGCTGGGGCGGGTTCAGCCACGACTTCGCGTTCGACAGGCCCGCCCACGACTGGACCGCGTACAGGGGCATCCGCTTCTGGTGGTACGGGCAGAACACCGCTCCCCTGCCGCCCGGTTCCGGCAAGCGGGTCAACTTCGAGATCAAGGACGGCGGGGCGAACGGCGAGGCGTCCGAGCTGTGGACCACGTCGTTCACGGACGACTGGGAGGGCTGGCACCTCGTCGAGATCCCGTTCTCCGAGTTCCAGTACCGCGCCGACTACCAGCCGGTCGGCGGCATCGACCAGGTGCTCGGCCTGAACGAGATGTGGGGGTACGCGCTCACGCTGCCGCCCGGCTCACCGGGCGCCTTCGCCATGGACGGGGTCGAGCTGTACGGGACGGCCGAGCCGGCCCTGAACACCAAGGTCGTCACCGACGCCGCCGTGCACCCGGTCGACGAGGGAGGCACCGCCGAGGTGAAGGTGTCGGTAGCCACGACGGGGTCGACCCCGCTCGCCGAGCCCGTCACCGTCACGTACACGACCGACGGCACGGGCGGCACCGCCGAGTCCGGGACGGACTACGCGCCGGTCAGCGGCTCCGTGACCTTCCCGGCCGGCACGGCCTCGGGCACGAGCCGGTCGATCGCCGTGGCGACGAAGAAGGACCGCTCCGCCGAATCGGCCGAGACGATCCCGCTCACCCTGGGCGTCACGGGCGCCAAGGCCCCGGCGGAGCATCCGGTGGTCGTCGTGAACGCGCACGGGCTGCCGTATCTGAACGCGAAGCTCCCGGTGAAGAAGCGCGTGGCGGACCTGCTCGGGCGGATGTCGCTCGCCGAGAAGGCCGGCCAGATGACGCAGGCCGAGCGCAACGCGCTGCGGTCGCCGGGCGACATCGCCGGCTACGACCTCGGTTCGCTGCTCTCCGGCGGCGGGTCGGTGCCCTCCCCCAACACGCCGGCCGCGTGGGCGAAGATGATCGACGGCTACCAGCTGCGCGCGCAGGCCACACGCTTCCAGATCCCGCTGATCTACGGCGTGGACGCGGTGCACGGCCACAACAACGTCGTCGGCTCGACGATCATGCCGCACAACATCGGCATCGGCGCGACGCGTGAGCCGAAGCTCGCCGAGCGGACCGGCGCCGTGACCGCCAAGGAGGTGCGGGCGACGGGCATCCCGTGGGACTTCGCGCCGTGCGTCTGCGTCACGCGCGACGAGCGCTGGGGGCGCTCCTACGAGGCGTTCGGCGAGGACCCGGCCCTGGTGACCGCGATGGAGACCGTGATCAACGGGATGCAGGGCGCGGCGGACGGCCGTGACCTGGACCGGGCCGACAAGGTGCTGACCAGCGCCAAGCACTTCGTGGGCGACGGCGGGACGGAGTTCGGCTCGTCGACCACCGGCTCGTACACCATCGATCAGGGCGTCACGAAGGTCACCCGGGAGGAGCTGGAGGCGGTGCATCTCGCGCCGTTCGCCGAGGCGGTGAAGCGCGGGGCGGGCACGGTCATGCCGTCGTACTCCTCCCTGGACGTCATCGGCGACGACCAGGGGCCGGTGAAGATGCACGCCAACGCGGAGATGATCAACGGTGTCCTGAAGGAGCGCATGGGCTTCCAGGGCTTCGTGATCAGCGACTGGCAGGCGATCGACCAGATCCCCGGCGACTACCCGAGCGATGTGCGGACCTCCGTCAACGCCGGGCTGGACATGATCATGGTGCCGACGAACTACCAGGGCTTCACGCGGACCTTGCAGGACGAGGTGGCGGCCGGCCGGATCGGCCGGGCGCGGATCGACGACGCGGTCGCGCGGATCCTGACGCAGAAGTTCCGGCTCGGCCTGTTCGAGCGGCCCTACGCGGACACCTCCCACCTGGCCGAGGTCGGCTCGCCCGCGCACCGCGCGGTGGCGCGCGAGGCGGTCGCGAAGTCGCAGGTACTGCTGAAGAACGAGGGCGGCCTCCTGCCGCTGAAGAAGGACCGGAAGGTGTACGTCGCCGGGTCCAACGCCGACGACCTCGGCAACCAGGCGGGCGGCTGGACCATCAGCTGGCAGGGCGCGTCGGGCCGGACGACCACGGGGACGACGATCCTGGAGGGCATGCGGAAGGCGGCGCCGGACGCGGACATCACGTACTCCAAGGATGCCTCGGCCGCCCTGGACGGGTACGACGTCGGTGTGGTCGTCGTCGGCGAGACGCCGTACGCGGAGGGCATCGGCGACGTGGGCAACGGACACGACCTGGAGCTCGCCGCCGCCGACAAGGCCGCTGTCGACAAGGTCTGCGCCGCGATGAAGTGCGCCGTCCTGGTGGTGTCCGGGCGCCCGCAGCTCATCGGCGACCGGCTGGGCGCGATCGACGCGCTCGTCGCGTCATGGCTGCCGGGCACGGAGGGCGACGGGGTCGCCGACGTGCTGTACGGGGCCCGTCCGTTCACCGGGCAGCTGCCGGTGACCTGGCCGAAGTCGGCGGAGCAGTTGCCGGTGAACGTCGGGGACGCCGCCTACGATCCGCAGTTCCCGTACGGCTGGGGGCTGACCACGCTCTCCCCGGCCCCGGCCGGCGGGGACCCCGCGCTGCGGGCCATCGGCGTCGCGGCGAAGGTCCTGCAGGCGCTCGGGCGCGGTACGTCGGCGGAGGGCCGCGAGCTGGTGGCGCGGGCCCGTGTGATCGTCCAGCAGAGGATCGGCGGGAACGTCACGGAGGCGACGGCGAAGCCGTTCGCCGAGGCGGACCACCTGCTGCTCACCGGGGACCTGACGGGCGCGGTGGCGAAACTGCGGACCGCTTACGCGGCGGCCGACAGCGCGGGTCAGGCCCGCCAGGGCCTCTAGGGCCATCGGCCGACGGTGAGGGTGCCGGCCTCGCGGCGTACCTCCGCGATGCCGGTGCCGCCGAAGTGGGCGGGGACGACCAGTTCCCGTTCGTCGGCCGCTCGTTCGAGGACGCGGCGGCGGCTGGTGACGGCCGCCGCCGCGTCCAGGCAGAAGCAGCTGTTGCAGGAGGTCCTCAGAAGCTGCACCGGGCTGTGCAGGAGGTCGCCGACGAAGACCGCGCGCTCGCCCCCCGAGGCAAGCCGCAGGACGGCGGAGCCGGGGGTGTGGCCGGGTGCGGACTCCAGGGTGAGGTGCTCGTCGATGCGGTACGCGCCGTCCCAGAGCAGCGACCGGCCGGCTCGGTGGACGGGCGCGACGCTGTCCTCGTACACGAGCCGGTCGTGCGCCTGCCGGCCGCGCCCCTCGGTGTTTCCGGGGCCGAAGAAGGCGTCGTCGGCCGCGGGGACGAGGTACTGGGCGCGCGGGAAGGTCGGGACCCACTCGCCGTCGGTCCGGGTCGTGTTCCAGCCGACGTGGTCGGCGTGGATGTGCGTGTTGACGACGACGTCGACGTCCTCGGGGCGGATCCCGGCCCGCGCGAGTGCGCCGAGGAAGTCTCCGCGCCAGTGGTGGAACGGTGTGCCGGGCCGTTCACGGCCGTCTCCCACGCCGGTGTCGACGAGGACGGTCCGTCCGGCGCTGCGGAGAACCCAGGTCTGGAGCGCCATCACGGCGTGGTCCGTGTGCGGATCCCAGTGGTCGGGCGCGAGTTGTTCCGTGTGGGCGCGCCACAGGTCGGGCTCGACGTCCGGGACCAGCCCCCGGGCGGGAGCGAAGCCACCCTGCCACTCGACGACCCGGATGACCTCGACGTCTCCCAGCGTCATGCGCTGCGTGTTCTGTGCGGTGTCCATGACGCAGAGCCTAGGAAGAGGCGGTTGAGCTGCTCAATGCCCGCTCTGCTCCACCGGATACGTGATCGTCTCACCGGCGAGGTGCTGGATACGCTGTGGGCATGGATGTGGTGAGCGACGCGATCGCGACCGTGCGCACGGGGCGGGCTTCGTCCAACCGCGTGCGGGTGGGCGGGCGTTGGTGTGCGCGCCTGGCGCCGTACGACGGCGCGGGGTTTCACGTGGTGCTCGAGGGCGGTTGCTGGCTGCTGCCGGACGGCGGCTCGGCCGTGTCGTTGGGAGCCGGTGACGCGGTCCTCCTGCCGCACGGGACCGGGCATGTGATCGCGGACTCGCCCGCCGACGCGGAGACCGTCGCGCGGGCGGTGCCGTTCGACGCCTGGACCGGCGGCCCGCCGGGTTCGCCGGCGCCCACCACGGAGCTGTTGTGCGGCAAGTACCGTCTCGATCACAGCCGCGTCCACCCGCTGCTCGCCGAGCTGCCGACCATCGTCCATCTGCCGAACCGGGTGGGCGGCCAGGCCGAACTGCGGTCCGCCATCGACCTGTTGGGGGGCGAGCTGAGCGCGCAGCGGCCCGGGGCGGGGATCGCCGTCCCCGGCCTCGTCGACCTGCTGCTGGTCTACATGATCAGGGCCTGGGTGGCCCAGGACGGCGGCGGAGCGTGGCCGGCCGTCCTCGGCGACCCCGTGACGGCCGCGGCCCTGGGGGCACTGCACGCCGACCCGGCCGCCGCGTGGACCAACGACCGGCTGGCGGAACGGGCCGGCGTCTCGCGGCCGACGCTCGCGCGCCGGTTCACGTCCCTGGTCGGGCGGCCGCCGATGGCGTACCTCACCTGGTGGCGGCTGACCCTGGCCGCCGCGCGGCTGCGCGACACCGACGACTCCCTGGCCACGATCGCCCGACGCGTCGGCTACGGGACGCCGTACGCCCTGTCGCACGCCTTCAGCCGCGAGTTCGGTACGACACCGGGGCGGTACCGGGACGGGCGGAGGCAGCGGGAAGCGGCCGGTGGGGCGGATCAGGGGCTCGGCAGATAGCCCGCGAGGGCCTCGCGGCCTCGACGGAGGTCCTCGATGCGGACGTCGGCCGCGGCCAGTTCGCGGTCCAGGATCGCGCGGACGTCGACGCACCAGTCGAACTCGGGCAGTTCGCCCCGGGCGCAGGGCAGGATCTCCCTGATCACATCCGTCGACAGGCCCGCGAGCAGCAGGGCGCGGACCTGCCGGACGGTGGTCACGGCGTCGTCGGAGTAGGTGCGGTAGCCGTTCGGGCCACGGGCGGCTTCGAGCAGGCCTTGCTCCTCGTAGTAGCGCAGCAGTCGTGTGCTGACGCCCGTGTGCCTCGACAGTTCTCCGATCAGCATGTGACCTGCCCGTTCAATGTCGTGCTTGACCTTCGCATCGGTGTGAAGGCTTAACGTCCCTTCCCGGAAGGACATTCCGCACCGCACCACAGGAGACCGCCATGACCTCTCTGCCCCTGGTCGATCAGGACCGCGAGCGCTCGTTCCTCTTCGTCCTCGGGAGTTCCCGTGCCGAGGGCAACACGGAGATACTCGCGCGCGCCGCGGCCGAGCAGCTGCCGGAGGGTGTCGCGCGGCGCTGGGTGGACCTGTCCCGACTGCCGCTGCCCGACTTCCAGGACGGCCGGCACGAGACCGAGGGCTGGCCGGTCGGCGAGAACGAGGAGGTGCTGCGGCGGGCCACGGTCGCGGCGACGGACATCGTCCTCGCGTCGCCGCTGTACTGGTACACCCTCTCCGCCCAGACCAAGCGGTACCTCGACTACTGGTCGGGCTGGCTGAACGCGCCCGGCTCCGATTTCAAGGAGCGGATGGCGGGCCGGACGCTGTGGGGCGTGTCCGTGATGGCGAATCACGACACCGTCGTCGCGGGCGGGCTCGAGACGGCGCTCCACCACTCGGCCGCGTACCTGGGGATGCGGTTCGGCGGCCTGCTGTGCGGGAGCGCTTCGCGGCCGGGGCAGGTGCGCGAGGACGCCTCGGCGCTGACTCGCGCGAAGACGTTCTTCGCCCGGGAGGCCCCGTTGGCACGCTTCCCGTACGAGCGGGACGAGCGGGACGAGCAGGACCAGCCGGGTGGCGGTCAGCAGGTCGCGCGGACGTAGCCGGTCTCTCCGGCCGGGCGCACATCGGTGTCGCGCAGGACGATGGAGAGAGTGGCACCCCAGCGCGCGCAGGCGCGCCGGAGGCCCGCGGGTTCGTACTCGATGACGAGGACGCGGTTGTCGAAGGCCGTCGCGTACGGCTCGCATTCGTCGTACTGGCCGCACTCCTCGGCGACCGCGAAGTCGAAGCCGAGGGCGCGGCCTCGCTGGGCGAGTTCGGCGGCGTTCTTCTGCCCGATCGCGAGTCCGGCCGCGTGCGCCCGGGCGACGAGCAGGCGGGCGAAGGCCAGGTCGTGCTCGGCGGTGAGACGGCCTCCGGAGCGTTCGTGGGAATCGAGGTTGTCGGCCTCCACGGCCTGGAATCCGGCGGTCGCGCAGCCCTCGATCCACTCGCCGACGACAGCGGCGAGTCGCTCGCGCTTGTCCGGAGTGGAGATGTCGAAGAGGGCCTCGTCCCAGTCCTGGTCCATGACCGGCGCTCCGGCCGCGTCCTTCAGGAGCAGGTCGGGATGGTTCTCCTGCCACCAGTCGGTCGCGTCGGGCTGGGCCTGGAAGGCGTTGACGTAGCAGATGTTGTACAGCCCGTCGGCCGGCTCGGCCGTCCGGTCACGGGAGACCGCGCCGACTCCGGGGGGCGGCGGGTAGGGACCGCCGATCTGGTAGTCGAAGCCGACGTGGGGCTCGGGCGGGGCGACGGTGCGGGCGGAGGAGGGCGGCGGGGACGAAGGGGCCGAGTCGCCGCCGTCCCCTCCGTCGCCGGGCGACGCGCAGCCGACCGCCGCGGTGGCGAGGACACCGGCCAGTGCCAGGGTCGGGAGCGCGACGCGGAGAGGGCGAGGGAGGCGGGCTGCCACGGTACGGGGCTCCAGGTCGTCGAGCGCCGGTCCGCTACGGCCTTTCGGCTCGGCGGAGGGCGCGGGCTGTGCGTGCGGACCTACCGTACGGCCCCCTCCACGGCCTTCGGGCACGGCCCGTCCGTGTGTCAACGGGCGGGTCCGGTCGGCGCACTTCGCCGGCCGTGGCCCTCATCGACACGCCGGCCGCACACGTCCGCGTCTGATCACGTGTCACATCACCGCGGCGGACATGTATCTGAACAAAGGTCATATTCACGGATCACGTTCAGAGTCTTGCGCACCTCCACCGACCCTCTCTACTCTCCCGCGCAATGGTTAGGAACATTTCCTAACCATCGAGCAGCACTCACCCCGAGGACGTCGGATGTCATACGCACATCAGTCACGCCCCGCACACAGTGACCGCCCCCACCGGTGGCGCCGCCCCCTGGCGGTCGCCGCCGCCGTCGCCACCGCGCTGACCGGTGTCACCGGCCTGGCCGGCGCCGCCTCCCCGACCGCGGCCACCGACCGGTCCGCCCCGCCTGCCGCTGCCGCGATACCCGACCTGACCAGCGCGAACCGTCGTGCCCCCATCGCCGGCCTGCCCGACTGGAGCAAGGCCGGCTACCGGGGCGGAGCAGCCCTGCCCGGCGCGGCCGAGGCCAACCCGGACGCGGCCTGCCACATCACGGCGGCCGAACTCGCCTCGCAGTACGGCGTGCGGGCCGACGGCAGCGACGCGACGACCGGTCTCCAGCGGGCCGTCGACGCGATCCGCACGAACTGCACACCGTCGGCCGGCTACACCAAGCTGTCCTCGATCACCCTGCCCGCGGGGCGGATCGTGGTGACCCGTCAACTCGCCCTGGACGCCGACTACATGGTGCTTCGCGGCGCCGGCATGGGGCAGACCACGCTCGCCTTCCGCCCGGACGCCGACACCCGTTACGACACCCTCACCGCCGACGGCAGTGACTGGGACGAGGACGGGATGACCCACGGCGCCGGGAAGGGCGGCTGGACCTGGCCCGGACGCGGCCTGCTGCGGGTGCAGACCCGCGAGGTCTCCCCCAGGTACGCGAGGGACTTCGCCTCGGCTCCCGCGAACCGGAAGGACATCTTCGAGGGCAGCGTCAACCAGCACTGGGCGAGCGGCGTCCCCCTGCGCGAGGGCCCGGCGGTCGGCGCGACCCAGATCAAGCTGGCCACCAACGCGGACATGTTGCGCTTCAAGGTCGGCGCCCATCTCTGGGTCGGCGCGGCGAACACGGCGAGGTTCTACCAGCAGCAGACGGTCACCGACGCGTCCAAGTACGTGAACCTGCACATGCGGCAGCAGATCTTCCAGATCGCCTCCGTGGACACCGCGGGAAGGAACCTTCGGTCGACGGCCACCACCGCCGGCGGCGGCGGTCCGGTCGTCGACGTGTCGACGGCCGCGCAGCTGCGGAGCGCGCTGGCGAACGCCCAGCCGGGGCAGACGATCCGGCTGGCTGCGGGTGAGTACCGCGGTGCGTTCCAGACCCAGAAGGCCGGGACGGCGTCCGCGCCGATCACACTGACGGGGCCGGCCGACGCGGTGCTCGTCAACGACGGCCCCTCGGGCACCGGCCCGTCGTGTCCCGTGCCGACCGCCGGGGTCGACACCGGCTACGGCCTGTGGCTGTACGGCGCGCCGTACTGGAAGCTCACCGGCTTCACGGTGAAGGAGTCGAAGAAGGGCGTCGTCCTGGACGACTCCCACCACGTGACGATCGACGGCCTGTCCGTGCACCACGTGGACGAGGAGGCGGTGCACTTCCGGCGCTCCTCGGCCGACGGCGTGATCCGGAACTCGAAGATCAGCCACACCGGTCTCGTCCAGGCCGGCTATGGCGAGGGCGTCTACCTGGGCTCGGCCGGCTCCAACTGGGCCTGTCACGGCAACCAGGGCGGTGTGGACCGCTCCGACCGGGTCCAGGTCCTCGACAACACCTTCGGCCCGAAGGTCGCCGCCGAGCACATCGACATCAAGGAGGGCACCTCGAACGGTGTGATCCGCGGGAACACCTTCGACGGGACCGGGATCAGCGGCCAGAACTCGGCCGACTCGTGGACCGACGCCAAGGGCATCGGTTATCTCATCGAGAACAACACCGGGACGTTCTCCTCGCCCGGCACGTTCGCGAACGGCTACGAGACCCACAACCCGTCGACGTCACCGTCGTTCCTCAACGGCTGCGGCAATGTGTGGCGCGGCAACAGGTCCGATCTGGGCGGGGTCGGCGCGTACGCCATCAAGATCACGTCCACGTCGAAGTGCGGCGCGAACCCGAACGTCGTGTACGCGTCCAACACGGTCACGAACGCGGGCAGCGGCCTGACGAACGTCCCCGTCACGCCCTGACCCCGCCGCGGGAGTCACGACGCTTCGGCCGCCGCCTTGATGCGGCGGCCGAACGCGTCGGCGTCCTTGCGGGCGCCGGAGAGGGCGAGGCCGATGAGGAGCTTGCCGATGCCGTGGCCCTCCAGGACGTTGTGGATCCTGACCCTCGTGCCGCCGCTCGGCAGGGGTTCGAGGTCGTAACCGCCCTCGCTCGCCGTGACGATGTTCTTCGAGATCTCGGCCCAGCGGATCCGGTGCGGCGCGTCGAACTCGGTGATGCGGAACTCGCGGGAGGTCGTCATCCCGGCGTCCTTCACCGTGCTGCGGAAGACGGTGCCGACGGCCGTCGGGGTGTCCGGGACGCGTTCGATCCTCTGCACGCGCGGGCTGAACTTCGGGTCGTTGCGACCGTCGGCGAGGAACGCGAAGACCTCGTCGATGGGGCGGTCGACGTCCGTCGTCGCCTCGAACTGTCCGGACATGAACCCACTCCCTGAGGTCTGCGCTGCCGTGACGGCGATCGTACGCAGGCACGTCCCACGCCGCGTCCCCGGCGGCGCCGCTCGGGTGACGGTGGCTCACCGACGCGACGGAAGCCTGCTCAGCCGGCCGTCCACCGGATGCGGGGTGGACGCACGGCGGCGCAGAGCGGCAGGCCGTGGAGGTCGGTCAGGCCGAGCCGGCCTTCGGCGGCGCCCCGGTCGAGGGCGGGCGCGGGAAGGTCGTCGAGGAAGAGCTTGGCCCGGCGGAACATGGTGAACGCGCCGCCCGGCGGCCACTCGCCCCAGGTGAGGTAGAGGAACCGCGCGCCGCGCCTGCCGTGGACGTACGGTCCGCGGAAGTCCCGGGTGCCGTCCGGTGCGAGCACGGTGTCGACGGTGAACTCCCACACCGCCTCGGCCGCGTCGCCCGGCACCGCGCCGTCGGGTTCGCGTCCGCGCTGCACGGCGACATGGACGTCCGTGAAGGTGCCGCAGGAGCGTCCGGGCAGCTCGGTGCCGACGATGCGCAGGGCGAGCGGGGTCGCCGACGTGCTCACTGCCTGCCCACCACGGCCTGGAGGAGGCCGGGGAAGGCCTCGTCGAACTCCTCACGGCGCAGCCCGTTCATCCGGGAGGTGCCCACGTAGTGCTGCCGGATGAGCCCGGCCTCGCGGAGCACGTGGAAGTGGTGGGTGGCGGTGGACTTGCTGACGGGCAGCTCGATGGCACCGCAGTTGAGGTCCTGCTCGGCTGCGTGCAGGACGCTGACGATCTGTCGGCGCACCGGGTCGACGAGCGCTTCGAGGACCTGCTGGAGGCCGATCGTGCGGAGGTCCGGGTGGGGCGGGATCCGCTCCTGTCCGCTGCGTCGTGGTGTCACCATCGGCTGTGTCGACCTCCCGGGCTCATCGTAGGGCACCCGTCCCACGGCCTGGTGCGGTGAAGGTGACGGCGGAGGCGGGGGTGGTGGTGTCGGCCTCGCGGCTGAGGGCCCAGGCGGCGACGCGGGAGACCGTGGCGGCGGGGACCGCGTCGGCGATCCCGGGGGCGGCCGGGATGTCGTGGGTGGCGTGGGCGTCGTACGGGAGGACGACGCGGTAGCCGAGTTCCAGGGCCGTGCGCGCGGTGGCCTGGACGCACATCTCGGACATCATTCCGCAGACGGCGAGCGCGCGGACGCCCGCGCCGGTCAGCAGGCCGCTCAGCGAAGTGCCGGCGAAGCCGTCGTCGCGGACCTTGCGGACGACCGCTTCGGTGGGGCCGGGTTCGACGGGGTGGTGGAGCTGCCAGCCGGGGGTGTGGGGCGCGCAGTCCGAATCGGGCGGGCCGTCGTTCTGTACGTGGACGACGAGCGCGCCGCTCTCGCGCGCCCGGGCGATCAGGGCGGCCGTACGGTCCAGGAGGCGGCGGGCGTCCGGGACGGCGCCGGGGCCGGTGACGAAGGCCGTCTGGACGTCCACGACCAGCAGGGCTTCTGCGGGGAGAGCGGGAAGGGTCATGGCGTCATCCTGTCCGGCCGCCCGGGGCGCCTCCACAGGATTTCGCGACGCGCCCGACCAGGCGTGATCCGGCGCACAGACCGTCCGGTAGGCGCGGGGGCGCGTGCTAGCGTCCGCGAGCGTGACATCCGCCCCCGGCGGGCCGGGGCCCGCTTCCGCGACGGCTCCCGCCGGCTCCTGTCCGTACGGTGGGACGACCGGCGCCGAGGGCTCGCCCCTCCCGCTCCTGGACCGGCTCGACGTGTTCGGGGAGGACTTCGTCCGCGACCCGTACCCGTGGCTCGACGTCCTGCGGGACCGGGCCCCCGTCCATCGTGACGCCGCCACCGGGCTGTGGCTGGTCAGCCGGTACGAGGACGTCCGCCGGGTGTTGCTCGACCCCGAGGTGTTCCGGCCGGACAACGCCCAGCACGCGATCACCCCGCTGGGCGTTCCCGCGCTCCGGCTGCTCGCCCGCGCGGGCTTCCGGCTGCGGCCCGCCCTGGCCAACAACGCGACCGAGAGCCACGCGGGGCTGCGCCGCGTCGTCACACGGTTCTTCAACGCGCAGCGGGTCGCGGCGGCGGTGCCCGTCGTCGAGCGGGTCGCGGACGAACTCCTCGACGCCGTACGGGCGGAGCTCGACGAGCGGGGCGGCAGCGACCTCTTCGGCACCTTCGCGCACACGCTGCCCTGCCGGGTCATGATGGAGCTGCTGGGGATCGACGGTCTCGCCCCCGCGACCCTGGTGCGGTGGAGCGACGCGTCCCTGGAGCTGTTCTACGGTCGGCCGACGCCCGAGCGGCAGGTCGAACTGGCCGCGCTGGTGGGCGAGTTCCACCAGTGGCTGACGTCGGTCGTCACCGACAGGACCGCCGCGCCGGACAGCTTCGTCGGGGCGCTGGCGCGCCACCGGCTGCCGGGCGGCGAGCCGTTGGACGTGGCGACGGCGGTCGGGGCGTGCTTCTTCGTCTTCATCGCCGGTCAGTCCACCACCGGCCAGCTCATCGCCACCGTCCTGCGGGGCGCGCTGGCCGAACCCGGCCTGTGGCAGCGGGTGGCGCACGAGGACGGCCTGGCCGAGGCATGGGTCGAGGAGGTGCTGCGCCGTGAACCGCCGGTGACGACGTGGCGCCGGGTGACGGCGGCGCCGGTGGAGCTGGGCGGCGTCCGGCTGCCCGCGGGGGCCGAACTGCTGCTCATGCTGATGGGCAGCGGTTCCGACCGGGAGGTCTTCGACGATCCGGAACGGATGCGCCCCTCCCGCGAGAACATCCGCCACCATCTGTCCTTCGGGGTCGGCCGCCACCGCTGCCCGGGCGCGTCCCTGGCGCGTACGGAGGCCGCCGTCGCGCTGCGCGCGGCGGCGCGCCGACTCCCCGGTCTCCACCTGACCCCGGGCGCGCCGCTCCCGCCGGTCCTGGACCTGCTCTCGTTCCGGGCCCCCCTCGAAGTGCGGGTGAGCGTCACCCCGTAGGGCGCGCGACTGCCCGGATGCGGTCGCGAGTGGTCCCGATCTGTCCCGTTCAGGCGGGCAGGCGGGCGCAGCGGCGGCAGGCGCGGGCGGACGGGGCTGTGAGCGCGTGCGAGGCGGCCGCGAGGGTGCAGGCCGTCGCGATCAGGGGCCAGGCGGCGGTCGTGAAGGCGGCGACAGCCAGCGAGAGGGCCGCCACGGCCATCGACACGCTGGCGGTCGTGCCCGTCCAGGCGATCAGGAGCGGCAGTCGGTGCGGTACGGGCACATGGCGGGCGAGGGGGCCGGTGGCGGCCAGGGCGGTCGCGGCGAGCAGGGCTGCGACGCCCGCGACGGCGGCCAGCGACCGGGCCGTTCCGGCGAGCAGCCCGTCCTGGCCGGTCCCCGTCGCGAGGAGCGCGTACCAGCAGGCGAGCAGCAGTGGGGCGGCGAGGACGACGGAGCGGGCGGTGTGACGGGCCTGGGCGATCGTCAGTTCCCGCTGGCAGGCGGGGGCGAGCTCGGCCGGGGTGCCGAACTCCTGTACCGCACGCCGGACCGCGTCCTGGTAGGACACGCCTTCGTGGAGATGGGCCTCGGCGGTGTCGACGAGCCCGCCGCGCACTTCCTCGACGAGGCGCGCGGTCGCCCTCGGCGGGCCGTGCAGGGCGCTCCGGAGTTCGGCGACGTACGTGTCGACGGGGTCGGCCGGGCCGTCCGGGCCCACCGGGTCGCTCGGACCGTTCGGACCGTTCGGGCCCGCCGGTTCGTAAGGGTCGTTCGACGCCGCGAGGGAGCTCATGTCGCGGGTCCGGGCCGCACGGCCGGGTCGAGGACCGAGCCGATGGCCGTCGTGAACGCGCGCCAGGCCGCCCGCTCCCCCGCGAGGCCCTCGCGGCCCGCTTCGGTGAGTTCGTAGCAGCGTCGGCGGCGTTCGCCGACCGCGTCCCAGTTGCTGCTCAGCAGCCCGATCCGCTCCAGCCGGTTGAGCGCCGGGTAGATCGTGCCCGTGCGCAGGTCGAGCACGCCTCCGCTGCGCTCCTGGACCGCGGTGATGATCGCGTATCCGTGCAACGGCCCCTGCTCCAGTACGGCCAGCAGCAGTCCGTCGAGGTGCCCTCGCACCGCATCCGCCCTCATGAGTAGGCAGCCTACACACTCGACGCGTAGACGTGCTATCTATTGGCAGCCAACATATCTACTTCCTCGGCTGGAGGGGTCCGCAGTGACCAAGCTGCTGCTGTCCATGCACGTCCTCGCGGCGATCCTGGTGGTCGGACCGATCACCGTGGCCGCCTCACTGTTCCCCCGCTACGCGCGCCAGGCCTCGCCGGTCGCCGCGCTGCTGCACCGGATCTGCCGGGGGTACGCGGTCGCCGGGGTCGCCGTCCCGGTCTTCGGGATCGCGACCGCGCTCCAGCTCGGCGTCCTCGCCGACGCCTGGCTGCTCACGTCACTGGCCCTCACAGCGATCGCCGCGGCCGTCCTGGTCCTGGCGATACTGCCCGGACAGCGGGCCCTGCTGAGCGGGGCCGACGGCGCCGGGGACGCCGCCGGCTCTCCGCGCCTGGCCATGCTCACCGGGGTCTTCAACATCCTCTGGGCGGTCGTCGTCGTCCTCATGATCGTCCGCCCCGGCTCGACCACGGGGGCGTGACGACCATGCGCACCCTTCGCATCGCGGCCGGCGTGGAGGCGTTCTCCCTGGTGGCCCTCCTGGTCAACCTGCTCACCACGCACACACCCGCGGTCTCGTCGCTCGTCGGCCCGGTGCACGGCACGGCATATCTCGTCACCATCGCGGCCGCGTGGCCGGTGCCCGGCGCCGCCGCGTCGGGGGCACGCCGGCTCTCCGTCATCCCCGGCGTCGGCGGCCTCCTGGCCCTGCGCCGGCTCAAGGGCGGCCACCAGACCGCTTGGCGCGGTCGAGCCGCGTCCAGGATCGGCGCTCACAAGGAGTGATGATATGCTACACAACGTGACAATAGACCGAGGGCATCTCTCGCACCCGCACGAACGCGCCCAATCACGTCTATTACTTCGACATCGGGACCGGCACCTGGCACGGAATCGCCACCTTCCGCGTCACCTCTTGGCGTCGCCTCCTGCGCAGCGACATCGGGTTGATGAACAAGCTGCTCGCGACCGCCATGCACACCGTCGAGCGGCTCACGGGTGCCCCACGGCAGGAGTCGACGATCGCGGCGAAGCCGAACGAGGGCGAGTTCGGCGTGGCCGACAACGTGGTCAGGATCTCCAAGTTCGGCATGACCCTGTACCTCTTGGAAGAAGAGTACGTACTGCACAGCGACGGAACCGGAGTCACGGTGAACGGGAACGAGAGGCTCGGCCCTGTGCCTCGCCTGCTCACACGGACCTTCACCTACTCCGCCGAGATTCGCGACGAAGGGATGGCCGCGACCTACCTCATGCCGTTGCTCGGCACCCCCTGGACCGCGGATTATCAAGTTGCGGCCGACCGCCAGAGCCTCTTCGCGGAACTGTTGTGCGACTGGGGCCGAGTGACCGAGGAAACCCGCCTGATCAGCGCGCCGGCTTAGCGAGCGACTGGAACAGACTCCCGATGACCGCCGAGTCCATGCTCCCCGCCGAGAAGGTCACCCGGGTCGCCGCACTGCTTGCCGACCGGGTCAGGCAGTACGACACCACACGCGATCGCCGGGCCGCCTTCGCCTACACGTACTACCGCCTCACGACGACGCTCGCCACAGCCTTGGACACCGGCAGCCCCGCGTTCAAGGACCCGCCCTGGGTCGCCGAGCTGTGCGAGACGCTCGCATCGGCCTACTTCAGCGCGATGGACAGCATCGACGCATGGCTGGCAGTACGGCCCGGTGGCCCGGCAGACGAGATCCAGCCCGGCGAACTGCCGGACACCATCCCTCAACCATGGCGAGACGTCTTCGCCGCCTCGAGCGTCCGGCGCTCCTACCTGCTGGAAGACGTGCTCTTTTCCATGATGGCGCACATGTCCTACGACCTGCCGGAGGCATTGCGGCACATGGCGACGTCCACGGCCGACCGCCGCCATATCGCCGACTTCCACCGCATGAACGCCGTACTGGCGTCCTGTATCGACGAGGTCCAGGACGACCTTTCGTCCAGGTACATGCGTGGACTCAGCTCCCTGGACAAACTGTTCACGCGCAGCGACGAACTGTTGACCAATTACGGGATCCGAGTCGCACGGGGCTTGGCCTGGTTCAACTGCGACAGACTCCTGGACCCGGATTCGACCGAGGAAGCGTCCCGGTCGATCGCCAGAAGCACCGCCGCGCTCATCTCCGAGATCCGCTCCCCCGGGAACCGGAAGCTGCGCGCCGGGTTGTGGATCCTGCGCAGGTTGATTCCCGACCGCCGGCACTGGCCCACAGCACGTACACCCCTCGTGTAGTCACCACGCCCCACGAGAGGCGGTCTTCAACGAACAAGATCTCCCTTCGCAACAGGCCGTCGGCGGGCATGGTGTTGGCTGGTGGGCGACACGCGTCCATGGTTCGTACGAGGAGTCGACATGCGTCCGGCCGACCGGCCCACCACGCCACCGCCCCACCGCAACGCCCGACCGCCGACCGCGCAGGCCTCGCTCGGGGCCGGTGTCGTGGTGACCGACGGGGCGGGGCGGGTGCTGCTCGGGCTCCATCCGAGCGGCACGTGGGAGCTGCCCGGCGGCAAGGTCGACCCGGGCGAGTCCATCGAGCGGGCGGCCGTGCGCGAACTCGCCGAGGAGACCACCCTCGTGGCCGACGCCACCGATGTCGACGTCATCGGGATCCTGCTGGACTCGATGACGTCGACGCAGGTCACCCGGCTGACGGCGGTGGCGGTGGTGCGGGCCTTCAGCGGCACCCCGGTCGTCGCGGAGCCGGACAAGATCGAGCGCTGGGAGTGGACCGCGCTCGACCGTCTCCCCCAGCCCCTGTTCACGCCCTCCGCCCAGGCGCTGCGGATGTGGCGCCCGGAACTGCCCATCGAAGAGGGGCCGTTCCATCGGTACTCCATCACCCCGGAGCCTCACGACAACCCGGACCCTAGTCGCGTAATTGAATAGGTGGGGTGTTGAATACCTCCGAGGGCGCGTCGCACGGGGCGCGTCGCCGCACGGAGGAGCGCCACGCGTATGCACACCGGCCCGTACGAGCGTTATGTCGCCCTGGGCGACAGTCAGACCGAAGGCCTCGGGGACGGCGACGACAGCACGGGGCTGCGCGGCTGTGCCGATCGGCTCGCGGAGCTGATGGCGGTCGGCAGTCCGGGGCTCGCCTACGCCAACCTGGCCGTGCGGGGCAGGCTCGTCGGCCAGGTGCGCGCACAGCAGCTCGGCCCCGCGCTCGCGCTGCGGCCCGATGTGGCCACCGTGGTCGCGGGGATGAACGACCTGCTCAGGCCCCGTTTCGACGCGGACGAGGTGGTCGGTCACCTGGAGGCGATGTTCGCCGAGCTCACGGCCGCGGGCGCGCGGGTGGCGACAGTGGCGTTCCCCGACCTCGGGCGGCTGGTCCCGGTGGCGCGGCCGGTCGCCTCCCGGGTCGTCGCGCTCAACGCGGGGATCCGCGCGGCGGCGGCGCGGCACGGGGTGGCGGTGGCCGAGACCGACCTCCACCCGGTGGTGACGGACGCCCGGCTGTGGAGCCCGGACCGGCTGCACGCCAGTCCGCTGGGTCACGCCAGGATCGCCGCCGCCGTCGCCGACGCGCTCGGACTGCCGGGCAGCGACGACTCCTGGACGCGTCCGCTGCCCGCGGCGCCCGGCGCACCGGCGTCGGGCCCGCGCAGGGCCCTCGACGAGGCGCGGTGGGTCGCGGGCTTCCTCGGACCGTGGATCGGCAGACGGCTGCGCGGCCGCTCCTCGGGAGACGGCCGCGCGGCGAAGCGTCCCGACCTGGTGCCGGTCGGGAGCGGGGAGGTCAGGAGTGCGAGCGGTCGGCCTTCGCGGCCTTCTCCGCCTGCTGCTCCTTGATCCGCACCGCTTCCTTGCGGACCTCGGCCTGGGTGGCGCGCTCCTTCTGGAGCCACTCCGGGGCTTCCTGCTTCAGAGCCTCGATCTGCTCGGTGGTGAGGGCATCCGTGATACCGCCCCGGGCAAGGCCGGAGATGGAGATACCGAGCTTCGCCGCGACCACGGGGCGGGGGTGGGGGCCGTTGGCGCGGAGCTCGCGCAGCCACTCGGGCGGGTCGGTCTGCAGGGCGTTCAGCTCGGTGCGCGAGACGACACCCTCCTGGAACTCCGCGGGGGTGGCCTCGAGGTACACACCCAGCTTCTTCGCCGCGGTCGCGGGCTTCATCGTCTGGGCGGTCTGGTGCGACGTCATGGGTCAAGGGTATCGAGCGTATGAACGGCCCTTGACCACGGCTGATCCACTCAGGACCACGGCGGGTAACCTGGCGGGGTGACTGGCCAGGAAGAACCCTCCTCGTTCCGGCTCGCGTACGTCCCCGGAGTGACGCCCACGAAGTGGGTGCGGATCTGGAACGAGCGGCTCCCGGACGTCCCGCTGACCCTCGTCCCGGTGCCCGCCGCCGAGGCCCTCGAGCTGCTGCGGGACGGCGGCGCGGACGCCGGTTTCGTACGGCTCCCCGTCGACGACCCGGATCTCAGCGCGATCCCGCTGTACGTCGAGACGACCGTCGTCGTCGTGCCGAAGGACCATGTGGCGGCGGCCGTCGAGGAGGTGTCGCCGGAGGAGCTGGCCGAGGAGGTCGTGCTGCATCCGCTGGACGACACCCTGGACTGGGAGCGCCCGCCGGGGGTGCCGGCGCTGGAGCGTCCGGCGACGACGGCGGACGCGATCGAGCTCGTGGCGGCGGGCGTGGGGCTGCTCGTGGTCCCGCAGTCACTGGCGCGGCTGCACCACCGCAAGGACCTCACCTACCGGACCCTTCGGGACGCGCCCGAGTCCCGGGTCGCCCTGTCCTGGCCGCGGGCGGAGCCGACCCCGGACCTGGTGGAGCAGTTCATCGGGATCGTCAGGGGGCGGACCGTGAACAGCACCCGGGGCCGCCCGCAGACTCCCCCGCAGCCGAAGGCCGGTGCCAAGGCGAAGGCGAAGGCGGGCGACAAGGCCAAGCGTCCGGAACGGAACACCGGAGGCAGGCCCGCGGCCAAGGGCGGCGCCAAGGGGGCGAAGGGTGTGAAGCGCGGGGCCAAGCCGGGGAAGCCGCGCCGCAGGTCCTGACCCGTTCACCGGACCGTGGCGCCCCGGGTCTCCATAGCCGTATGCCTATGGGTGCCACGGCGATCCGGTCTTGGACAGGCGCGCGTGCCGGCTGATCTTCTGGCGGCATGAACGACGACACGCGTACCTTCCCGCGGCGGACCGTCCTGCGAGGCGCCGCCGCCGGTTCGGCCTTACCACTGCTGCCTGCCGCCGCCCACGCCCGCCCGGCCGGCGTCTCCACACCCGCCCCCTCGCCCGGCTCGGTGTTGCTGCGCTGGCTGGGGACGGCGGGCTGGCGGATCGACACCGGCGGGCGGACGGTGCTCTTCGACCCGTATCTGACCCGCTTCAGGACCGGTCTCTTCGAGGCCTCCTTCGACCCGGCCACCCCGCTCGCGAAGACCGACGCGAGGCTGGCGCGGGAGTACGCCGGGAACCCCGAGCTGATCCTGGTCAGTCACTCCCACTGGGACCACGTCGCCGACGTTCCCCACCTCGCCAGGACCACGGGTGCCCGCGTGCTGGGGACCGAGACGACCTATCACCTGCTGGTCGCCCTCGGCGTCGATCCGGGGCAGATCTCCGTGGTCAAGGGCGGCGAGGTGCTGGACTTCGGCCAGGGTCTGGTGGTCGAGGTGGTCGCGAGCCTGCACAGCCGCAACAAGCGGCACTCCTACTTCGCTCCGGGCACCCTCTGCGGGCCGCCGGCCGCCGTGCCGGCCACCATCTCCGACCTGCCGGAGGGCGACACCCTCGCCTTCCAGGTGACGGCCGGATCCGAGGGACCGACCCTGTTCCTCATGGGCGCCAGCGACTTCGACCAGCGGGCCGCCGAGGGGCTCCGCCCGGATGCGGCGATGGTCGCCGTGCCCTCCAGCTCCGCCACCCACCGGTACGTGCCCCGGCTGCTGCGGGCCCTCGGCGGTCCGGAGGTCGTCGTGCCCGTGCACTGGGACAACTTCGAGACGCCTCTGCGCGAGCCCGTACGGGCCGACCCGACGATGGACCTGGCCGGACTGATCGGTCAGGTCCACCGCGAGTCACCCGGGACGCGCGTCGTCGTCCCGGACTACCGCACGGTCTACGGCGCGGACCTGCGCCCGCGCCGCTGACCGCTGACCGGTTCAGCCGAGGCGGATGTGGTCCACCGCCCAGTACCAGTTGTTGCCGGCGTCGTACATCCGGAAGCGGAGGGTCACCGCGCCGGCGCCCGCGGGGACGGGGAACTCCTTGGACACGGCCGTGTTCTCGGCGTCCGGCGAGCCGGGGCCGTAGCTCAGCAGGACCTGCTCCTGGCCGGTGTCGAAGACGGCGCGGACCTCCGCCTTCTGGTTGCCCTCCTGCCGGTAGTGCGAGTCGAGGTCGAGCCGCAGCGTCGTGGTACCGGCGGGGACGGGGACGGCCGGAGAGACCAGGGTCGAGTCGAAGCGGCCCTTGGCCGCGGGCGCTCCGGTGTCGTCCCAGTCGTCCGGGTCGGCGACGGCGACGACGCCCAGGCCCCTGGTGAAGTGGGGGCGATTCTGGGCGCCGCCCGACCAGGCACGCCGGGTGTGGAAGGTCCAGCCCTGGAACATGGGCGTGCCCTGCGGCATGGCGGCGGCGTTGACGACCGACCAGCCGTCGGGGGCGGTCGGCGTCCAGCCGAGCACCTGGCCGCGCTTGACCAGCTTGCCGGCGAGCGACTGGAAGTCCTCGCCGAGCAGGTGACCGGTCATGGTGGGGGCGATCCGGGCCTGGAGCTCGCCGTCGGCGAGGCGCAGGCCGTCGGCGGCGCGGGCGCGGGCGACGGCGAGCAGCCGCGCCGAGCCGTACGCCTCGGCGTCGGCGGGGGCGGTGACGTCCCAGCTCGCGGTGGACGACGATCCGGCCGCGAGGGTCTGCGGCGGGATGTCGGCGACCGCCTTGACGGCCCAGCCGGGCGGCACCGAGAACCCGGCCCGGACGTCGTGGAGTTCGACGGGTCCGCGGTTGGTGACCGTGGCCGTGAAGCGGGCGGTGCCGCCGCCGGCGACGACGGGCTCGTCGCCGGCGGCCGTGGTGACCTCGACGGTCAGGGCGTCGGGCAGTCCCATCGCCGGGTCGGTGACGCTGGCCTCGCGGTCGGCCCAGCGTCCGGCGAAGCGGCGCAGGTAGAGCGGTTCGTCGGCGGCGCTCACGGCGATGTCGTACCAGCGCTCGGCCGGCACGCGCACGGTCACGGTCCGCTCGTCGCGGGCGCCCACACGGACCTCCTTGACGCCGCCGCCGTACGCGAGGTCGCCGATCAGGACGGTCCGGGCGCTGCGGCCCCGGTTCCTGATCTCGATCTCGACCTCGGGGCGGCCGTCGTGGTCCTCGGAGAGGCGGACCTCCAGGGTGTCGTCGGCGCTGCCGCGCAGGTGCCAGAGGTAGCCGTTGGGCCCGTGGACGCGCAGGTCGTACCCGTCGGCGGCGGGGCGGCTGCCGGAGAGTTCGGAGCGTGCGCCGACGGTGTAGTGGTCGGGCCGGGTGCCGGGCTCGGGGTAGACCTGGAAGACGGCGGCCTGCCGGCCCTTGTTGCGGAAGTCCAGCTCGATCCGGCCGTCGCGGAGCCGGGAGCGCAGCGAGAGGGCGTACGGCACGGGCCGGGCGGGCCGGGTGCCGCACTGCTGCTTCGGGAAGAACTGCGGGGAGGGTACGGCGATCGACGGCTTGCCCGCGGCGGCCTGGCCCTTGGCCACGTTGCCGCTGGTGTCGGGGAGTTCGGGCCAGTCGATCTCCTCGCCGGAGAAGTCGAAGACGGAGGTGAGGTCGCCGGTGACGGCCCGTCGCCACTCGCTGATCTGCGGCTCGTGGACGCCGAAGCGGCGCTCCAGGAACTTGATGACGGAGGTGTGGTCGAGGACCGAGGAGTCGACCACACCGCCCCTGGTCCAGGGGGAGACGACGAGCATCGGGACACGGATGCCGAGGCCCATGGCGTGGGGTCCGGAGACGAGGGTCTCGCCGTCGGGCAGGGTCGTGGACCAGTCGAGGGTGCCGTCGGCGGCCCGCACGCGGTAGCGGCCGTCCTGGGCGACGACGCGCATCGCGATGGAGCCGTCGGCCTTGCGAACCCGGACGACGACCTCGCCGTCGACGGACATGGTGGCCTTGCCCCGGTCGGCGGAGAGCGGCGGGACCGGGGGCATGCAGTGGTCGAAGAAGCCGCCGTGCTCGTCGTAGTTGAGGATGAAGACGGTCTTGCCCCAGACGTCCGGGTGGTCGGCGAGGGCCTCGATGAGGCGGGCGGTGAGGTGCTCGCCGTTCGGCGGGGGCCAGCTGGCGTGCTCGGAGAGCGCCTCGGGGGCGACGATCCAGGAGACCTGGGGCAGCCGGTCGGCGGCGATGTCGGCGCGGAAGGCCTCGACGAGCGCGTCGCCCATCTTGTGGCCGTCCTTCTCGTCGGCGGCCGCGCCGACGCGGGCCATGCCCTTGTCGTAGAGCGGTTCGCCGGGCTTGGCCTGCTGGAAGGGCTTGAACCAGGCGAGCGCGTTGTCGTCGTAGTTGTCCCGCGCCTGGTACGTCTTCCAGCTGATCCCGGCCTGCTCCAGGCGCTCGGCGTAGGTCGTCCAGGTGTAACCGCCCGGTATGTAGCTGTTGTTGTAGACGACGGTGTCGTTGACGGTGCCGCCGCTGGTGCCCGTCATGAAGTGGTCGCGGTTGGTGTTGGTGTTGCACTGCACCGAGGCGTGGTACTGGTCGCAGACGGTGAAGGTGCTGGCCAGGGCGTTGTAGAACGGCATGTCGGCGGGCTCGTAGAAGCCGTGGCCGAGCCAGCCGCTCGAACGGCCGGTGACGAATCCGTCGGCGCGGCCGTCGTTCCAGAGCGGGAAGGAGTCGATGAAGCCGAAGGCGGGCGCACCCTGCCGGTAGGCGTTGGTGTGCGCCGCGTTCATGGCGAAAGGCACCAGATGGCCTTCGGCGCGCGAGGGGTCGGGCTGGTGGAAGACGGACCGGCCGTTGGTGCCGCGGACGGCGGTGCGGTCACCGAGTCCCCGGACGCCGGGCAGGGTGCCGAAGTAGTGGTCGAAGGAACGGTTCTCCTGCATGAAGACGACGACGTGCTCGATGTCCTTCAGCCGGCCGGGCCGGGCGGGGGCGGCGAGCGCCTCGCGGACGCTGAGCGGCAGCGCGCCGAGGACGGCCGCGCCGGCGGCGCCGCCGAGCAGGGTGCGGCGGGAGACGTCGGGGAGCGGGGGCATGGCAGGTGCTCCTTCGGGTGTCACTTCGGGACCTCACTTCGGTCCAGACCCGTTATGTGTAGGTGATGTGAGGGTCGGGATTCCGCGTCTTCGGTGAACGGCGGACGAACTCCTTCGCACCGCCCGCACGGATCCGGGCACAGCGTCGCCCCCGGCGGTGGCCGGGGGCGACGGTGGGGCGGAGGCCGGTCAGGCGGTGATCACCAGGCGACCGGAAGGCGTTCGGGGATGCGCTTCATGAAGCGGGTGCGCCAGACCAGTTGGTCGACCGGGACCGCGAGGTGCAGGTCGGGCATCCGGTCGAGCAGGACCTCCAGGGCGATCTCGGTGTGCTTCTTGCCGAGGGCCGTGGCCGGGCAGTAGTGACCGCCGCCGCCGAAGGAGAGGTGGGTGCCGGCGTTCGGCCGGGTGACGTCCAGGGTGTGCGGGTCGGGGTAGACGGCCGGATCGGTGTTGGCCGCCTCCACCAGGACGAGGAGGAGCTCCCCCTTGCGCACCTCGACGTCGCCGAGGGTGACGTCATCGAGCGCGATGCGCGGGAGCCCGTCGGCGATGGAGAGGTTGACCCTCAGCAGTTCGTCCACGGCGGCCGGGATCAGTTCCGGCTCCTTGCGCAGCCGCTCCCACACGTCCGGGTTCTGGAGCAGGGAGAAGAGGGCCATGGTGAGGAAGCCCATGGTGGAGATCACGCCCGCGCCGAAGAAGGTGACGCCGACCGTGGCGAGCATCTCGTCGGTCAGATGGGCGTACTCGGGATTCCCGCGCAGGGCCGCGAGTTCGGCCATGAGCCCGGTGGTGGCCGGGTCGTCCAGGCGCTCGACCATGTACGCGATGTCCCGGTCCCAGTTGAGCCGGGCGCCGGTGATCGGGCAGGCCGAGTTCATGAAGGCGATGTCCAGACTGGCGGCCAGGCGCGGCGCGTCGGACTCGGGGATGCCGAGGATCCGGCAGTGCAGGTGCTCGGCGTACGGGCTGGTGAACCGGGACCGGAGGTCCACCGGCGGTCCGTAGGCGAGGAGGTCGTCGACCAGCGCGGTGGCGTGGTCGCGCATCCAGCCCGTCAGGCCGTCCGTCTTGGGGTTGATGGCCTTGAGGACGGCCTTGCGCAGCCCGGCCCCGGTGATGTTGCCCATGTTGTTGACCACCTCGGGCGGGATGGTCAGGGCGTACTGCCGGGGCGCGCCGGGCGCCGAGGTGTCCTTGAGCGAGAACCTCGGGTCTTCGAGGACCTGCTTGCAGAGCGCGTACGACGAGACGAGCCAGGCCTCGTCGCCGGCGATCGTGCGGACCCGCTTGACCGGTTCGGCGCGCAGGGACTCGATCTCGGACGGCAGGCGGTCGCCTCGCGCGGAGAACGGGAAGTCGAGGAGCGTGTCAGTGGTCATCGTGGTCTCCGAGCATCGGGGTGACGATGGCGTGGCCCTGGTTGCGGGAGGCACGCAGTCCGGAGCCCCGGGAGTAGAGGAGTTCGGCCATCGGCAGGAGCTGGTGGTAGCAGTTGAGGGAGGAGGGGACACCGAGGATCGCGGGGGTGTCCAGGAAGAGCGGTGCCTCGGCGCAGATGTACTGGAGGCAGACCTCCCGCTGGCGGGCGGTGGGGGTCTGTCCTTCGAGCACCTTGGAGGAGAGGAACGCCGCGACGAGCCGGTCGCAGGTGGCGAGGAACTCGCTGTCGGTGGCGAGCAGATCGTCCAGGTGCTTGCGCAGATGCCGGTAGGCCGGGATGTCGAGGAGCGCGGACATGGGGCGCCCTCGGAGCCGTTCGCCACCGGGGTCGATGGCGGCGACGGCGTTGTTCACCTTGGCGCGGACGCCGCGGAGGTTCTTGACCGCTTTGCGGCGGGCTTCGTCCGGCGGGTAGCCGAGAGCCTCGTACATGTCGGCGACGTGCAGGTCGGTGTAGATGAGGTCGACCTGGTCGAAGCCGCGGAGTCCCCAGGCGGCGAGGTCGGCCACCCGTTGGGCGGAGAAGTAGCCGTTGCCCGGAGAGATGCCGATGACCGCGTGCGCGCCTTCGGTGTGGATCACTTGGCAGTGCTGCGTGTACGGCTGGACCTTGAAGCTGTCGGTCGCTGTCGTCAAGTGAAGAGATGTCCTTCGGGCCGCTAGTCCCGTCGGGGCCTTGTGCCCCTGGTGTGGCGGCGACGGCATGAAGTTACCGGTGATCTCCACAGAGTGACGATTCTGAGACTGAGGTGGCCGAATACTTTCGGTACGTGACGTGATTTGACGCATCGTAGAGCCAAGGAGCGATGAATTCCGGTCACTCCGGACACCGCACACCGCTGACCGGACGAAGAGCCGGTCAGCGGTGTGCGCGTCACGCGGAGGCGACGGGGACCCGGGTGAAGACCCGGCCGCCGAGATCGATGCCGACGACGACGCCGTGCCCGTCCCGCGAGAAGAAGCCGCGCTGGCCCGCCAGCCCGCCTTCGGTCACGATGAACTCGTCGCCGTCGCCCGGCAGGAGCCCCGTCGCGGCCGGCTGGTAGTCGGCGGGCATCTCGAAGTCGGCCGCGGCCCGGATCTCCGGCTTGATCACGGCCCCGAGGGTGAGCCCGGCCGCGTCCGTGCCGACGGTCAGGATCATGCCGTCGTTGTCGTACGCCCCGAGGAGCTCCCGGGCGCGCGCCGCGTCGTACGGCAGCGGCTCCGGGTCCCGGTCGACGACGCCCAGGTAGTGCTCCAGGGCCCAGCGGATCGCGGAGCGGTTGAACGGGATGCCCTCCGCACCCGAGTTGGACATGGCGACGACGGCGAAGTTCCGCTCGGGGACGATCAGCAGCTCCACGAACTGGCCGTTGGCCGAACCGCCGTGCTCGATCGTCCGCACACCGTCCACCTCGCGCAGGAACCAGCAGATGCCGAAGCCGTCACCGAGGTTGCTGCCGCGCAGCTCGACCGTCTGCTCGCGCATCGCGTGCAGTACCTCGGCCGGCATCAGCCGCTCGCCGCTCTCCGCACGGCCGTCGCCGATCTGGAACCGCGCCCAGCGCAGGACGTCCGCCGCCGAGGACGCGAGACCGCCGCCGGGGTTGTTGCCGCGGGTGAGCCGCCACTCCCTCGCCACGGCCAGATCGCCGTCCTCGTCGGGGTTGTGGCCCACCGCGAACCGCCGGGTCATGACGTCCGCCGTCCCGAAGAAGCTCTCGGTGAGCCCCAGCGGTTCGAGCAGCAGCGAGGCGATGGCCTGCTCGTACGTCTGCCCCGTGACCTTCTCCAGGACCCGGCCGAGCAGGTTGAACGCCGCCTGACTGTACGAGGCGCGCTCTCCGGGCGCGCCGATGAGCTGCAGGTCGGCCATCTTCGCGACGAAGCCGGCCAGGGCGTCGTCACCGTCACCGGTGTCGACGATGATGTTCCAGTCGAGGCCCGAGGTGTGGTTGAGAAGGTTGAGGACGGTGATCTCGGCCGCCGCCTTCTCGTCGGGGAGGACCAGCTCGGGAACGTACCGGCGCACCGGCGCGTCCAGCTCGATCCGGCCTTCGGCGACCAGGCGCATCAGGGCGGTCGCCGTGAAGGTCTTGCTGGTGGAACCCAGCTGGAAGAGGGTGTCCTCGTCGACCGGCAGCGGGTTGTCCAGGCTCGTGACACCGTGGGCCGCGAAGGCCTCCCGGCCGTCGGCCCACACCCCCACGATGCCGCCGGGGATGCCGTGCCTGACGGCCGTCCGCTCGACGAACTCGGCCAGCTGGTACTGGGACTGCTCGACGCTGTGGGCGCTCATGGTGGGTACTCCGTATCGGGTGTCGTCGATCTCCATGACGACGACGATGCCCGGGCGCGCTGACAGGGTGCCGACCATGCGCTGACAGCCGCTGACCTGGCGCGGCAGGTGCGGTCAGCGGCGCGCGCTCACCGCCCGACCTTGTCGGCCGGTCCCATGACGATGACGGGTTCCTTGGCCGGGTCCAGAGCCAGCAGGAGCTCGCGCATGGCGTCGGTGGTGAGGGAGATACAGGCCTGGGTGGGGCCGCCGTGGTCGACGTGGACCCAGACCCCGCCGCCCTTCTCCAGGCCGAGCGGCCGCTCCTTGTTCAGCGGGGTCGTGCCCGGGACGCGGTTGTAGTCGATGGCGACGACGTAGTCGAAGGAGCCCTCCAGGGGCTCGCCGAGGAACCCGACGCCCGGCGAGACGAACTCCTCGTCCTCGTCGTAGGGCAGCTGCGAGCCGGGGTCGGGCAGCCGTCCGCCCGCGTCGCCGAGCCGGAACACCCCGGTCGGGCTGCGCAGATCGCCGGCCCAGTGGTCGTCGGTCCAGCCGCGCAGGGCGTTGTGCGCGCTCCACGGCCCGGCCGTGCGGCTCCACCTCCCCGCCGCGTCCCGCTCGTAGAGCGTGGCCGTGGCGACGTTGGTGTCCTGGGTCCGGCCGGTCACGACGAAGACCTGGCTCGTGCCGTCCGGGATCCTGGTCCGGGTCACCGGCCCGACCCCGGGCAGCACGGAGGGCACCTGCGCCTCGGGCGTCCGCGCCGGGAGCGGTGGGGCGTCCGCACCGGTGTTCTTGGCGGCGGAGGCCCGGGCACCGGGCGCCGCTTCCGGGCCGGGAGGCTGGTCGTACACCTTCAGGTAGCCGACGAGCGCGAGGGTCGCGCAGAGCGCGGCGGTCACCACGCGCGGGCCGGGGCGGACGTTCCTGACATGCATGGGGCGGCATCCTCCGACGCTCGCGGACGGCAATGCCGCGATACGTACCCGGTCCGCGCCCACGCCTGTCGGCGGAGCGACGCACTCACCCGACCGGGGCAGAGCGGAGGACGAGCGCCCGGCCGGCGGCGCCCCGCTGAAACCCCGTCAGAACATGTCAGGCCGTGGCGGTGGGGGTCTCGTCGAGTTCCCAGGAGTGGCGCTTGAACTCACGGGCGAAGTCGGGGTGGTCCTCCCAGTTGCGGGCGACGCCCCGCAGGACGTCCCAGTTGTGCTCCAGGGCCTGGTCGATGATGTGGCGGAGCGCCGGGTCGGCCGTCGCCCGCTGGTCGGCGAGGCCCTTGACGGCCGCGGCGGCCTTCACCGTGCCCAGGAGGGCCCGCAGGGCGCGGGAGGTGTCGTCCATGCCGAAGCCGTGGTCGTTGCCGTTCTCCGGGTCGAACAGCGGCCGGAGACGGTCCTCGATGAAAGCGGTGATCCGCTCGAAGTGCCGTACGTCCATCGGGGTCTCATCTCCTGCGTCGGTGGTTCGCGTCTGCGCCGTCATTATCCCGTGCCCGTCAGGGGATCGACGGCGGGGCCATCCGCGCGCCGCGCCAGAGCGCGTGGGCGGGGCTCGGCCCCTCGGTACGGTCCCGGGGGACGTCCCAGACGCGCACGGTGGGCGTCCCGTCCGGGTCGGCGGGGCCGGCGAACGGTGCCCAGCCCGGGTCGCCGGTGGCGGCGAAGGCCGCCCAGGCGTCGACCATCCGGCGGGACAGGGCCCGGTCGTCGGCGTCGGCGGGGCCGCCGGTCAGGAAGTCGACGCCGGTGGCGTCGAGGGTCCCGAAGGCGAAGGGCACGTCGGCGGCGTGCCAGGCGCGCACCGGGCTGCCGTCGGGCCGGGTACGCCGCCGGTCGAACCGGGACAGGAACGTGCGTCCCCCCGCCGCGCGGGCATGCGCCTCGGCGAGCCGGACGGTGGGCAGGGTGAAGACCGCGTCGCCGGCGAGCGCGAGGAACACGTCGAGGACCGGCGCACCGGGCATGCCGGTCCGGTACGCGGCGACCAGGTCCGGGGCGAGTCCGTAGGCGGCGGCGAACCGGTCGAGACCGTCGTCCGTGGTGACGGACGGCATGGTGCCCACCTGGTGCATGAGCCGGTACTCCTCGGTGGTGTGGCAGACGAGGAGATCGACGTGGCCGCCGACGGCCGGGGCGTCGAGCGGATCGCCGACGAGCAGTACGCCGTCGACGACCGGGCCGTAGAGGACGGTGTCGTAGTGGAGGAACCCGGCCGAGGGATCGCCCGCGTACCGTGCGACCACCCGGTCCGAGGCCGCCACGAGGGCGCCCGGGGACGCCGAGAGCAGGCCGTCGGCGGTCGGCTCCACTCCCGCGGCCTCGGCCACCTCGCGGGCCAGACGCTCGGCGAACTCGGGCCGGAAGAAGGCGTCGGGGACACTGTGCGCGATGGCCCGGCGGAAGAGCCCGTCGGCCCGCGCGCTGCTCATCAGGCAGGCGATCGAGCCGGCGCCCGCCGACTGCCCCGCCACGGTCACACGGTCCGGGTCGCCGCCGAAGGCCGCGATGTTGTCGCGCACCCACTCCAGGGCGGCGATCTGGTCGAGCAGTCCTCGGTTCTCGGGAAAGCCGGGCACGTGGCCGAAGCCTTCGAAGCCGAGACGGTAGGTGCAGGTCACGACCACCGTGCCGGCCAGGGCCAGGGCGGAGCCGTCGTAGTCGGGCTGGGCGGAGGAGCCGAAGGTGTAGGCGCCGCCGTGGATCCAGAACAGCACGGGCAGGGGGCCGGAACTCTCCTCCGGCGCCCAGACGTTGAGCGTGAGAACGCCGTCGTCGTCCGGGTTCCAGACCGGGGAGCCGGGCAGCTCCGCCGACTGCGGGGCCACCGGGCCGAAGCGGGTGCAGTCCCGCACGTCCGCCCAGGCTTCGGCCGGGCGCGGCCCCCGGAAGCGCCCGGCGCCGAAGGGCGGCGCGGCGTACGGAATGCCCCGTGTGATCCGCAGCCCGTCGGCGCGGGTGCCGCGCACCGGCCCCGCGCTCGTGTCGACGATGTGGCCGTCGGCGCCCGTACGCACAGGTGGAACCCCTTTTCGACGCCTGCGGCCCTTCCGCGCGGCAGCACACCCTGGCACGGGCCGCGCGGGTCGGACAATCGATTAAAGATCTTCGATCACGGCCGGGTCGAAGACGGCCGCCGGAGCGGATTCGTCGAACTCCAGGGGTTGTTCGGCCCAGATGACCTTGCCCTCCGTGGTGTAGCGGGTGCCCCAGCGGCGGGTGAACTGGGAGATGAGGAAGAGTCCTCGGCCTCCCTCGTCGGTGGTGCGGGCGTGGCGCAGGTGCGGCGAGGTGCTGCTGGCGTCGAAGACCTCGCAGATCAGGGCGCGTTCGAGGATGAGGCGGAGCCGGATGGGCCCGGAGGCGTGCCGGATGGCGTTGGTGACGAGTTCGCTGACGACGAGTTCGGTGGTGAAGGCGAGTTCCTCCAGGCCCCAGGCGGCGAGTTGGCGGGCGGCCATCACCCGGGCGCGGGCGACGACGGCCGGGTCTGCGGGCAGGTCCCACACGGCGACCTGCCCGGCCGCGAGGCGACGCGTGCGGACCAGGAGGAGGGCCGCGTCGTCGGTGTACGGCCTGCTGGGCGCGAGTTCGTCGACGATGCCGCGGCAGAGCTCGTCGAGCGGCAGGTCCCGGGACGCGGAGGCCAGCACGCGGCCAAGGCCGTCCCGGCCGGCGCCGGGCGCGGCGATCAGTCCGTCGGTGTAGAAGGCGAGGACGCTGCCCTCGGCGAGGGGCAGTTCGACGGATTCGAAGGGGAGCCCGCCGATACCGAGCGCCGGTCCGTTCGGCAGCTCGGGGAAGGTGACGGTGCCGTCGGGTGCGCGGACGGCCGGCGCCAGGTGTCCGGCGCTCGCCAGGTCGCAGCGGAGGCTGACGGGATCGTAGACCGCGTAGAGGCAGCTGGCGCCGACGCCCGCGGGGTTGGGCGCTCCGCTCAGGTCCGTCGCGGTGCCCTCGCGGGTCACCTGGACGACGAGGTCGTCGAGGTGTGCGAGGAGTTCCTCGGGCCCCAGGTCGAGGTCGGCGAGGGTGCGGACGGCGGTACGGAGCTGGCCCATGGTCGCGGCCGCCTCGATGCCGTGGCCGAGGACCTCGCCGACGACCAGGGCGACCCGGGCTCCGGAGAGTGGGAAGACGTCGAACCAGTCTCCGCCGAGGCCGCTGAGTTCGTCGGCGGGCCGGTAGAAGGAGGCGGCGTCGACGGCTTCCTGCTCGGGGACGCCGTGCGGGAGGAGGCTGCGCTGGAGCACGAGCGCGGCGGCGCGCTCGCGGGCGTAGCGGCGGGCGTTGTCGAGGCAGACGGCGGCGCGGGCGACGAGTTCCTCGGCGAGCCGCAGGTCGTCCTCGTCGAACGCCTCGTCCTGCCGGGTGCGCAGGAAGGTGGCCACGCCGAGGGTGATGCCCCGGGCGAGGATCGGCACGACCATCGCCGTGTGCGGTACGTCGTCGACGACACCGGCCGCCTCGGCCTCCGCCGTCGCGGTCAGGGCGGTCGGGATCGCCGCTTCGCGGGTCGAGGCGTCCAGCCGGGCCGCCAGCCAGGAGCGGCCGTGGGCCACGGCGTCCATCTGGGGTGAGGTCGGCAGGTAGGTGGAGGGTCGCCCCGGCTCCAGTACCTCCATGACCCCGCCGGTGCGTGCGTTCTGTGCGCCGCCGCGCACCAGGCGCAGGGCGGTGGCGGCGTCCGTGGGGCCCGGGGAGGGCTCGGCGCCCCTCAGGACGGCGTCCAGGAGGTCGACGGCGACGAAGTCGGCCAGTCCCGGCACCGCCACGTCGGCGAGGCCCTGGGCGGTGTCCATGACGTCGAGGCTGCGGCCGATGCGCTCGCTGGCCCGGGCCATGAGGGCGAGGCGCTGCCGGGCCCGGTAGCGCTCGGTGATGTCGACGACCGCGTAGCAGACCCCCAGCGCGCGTCCGTTGTCGTCGTCGAGCCGGACGAAGGACATGGCGTGGGCGTGGTCGCGCTCGGGCCGGGAACGCGGGCGGCCCACGTGCTCGTAGCCGAGGACGGGTTCGCCGGACGCGAGGACCTCGCGCATCTTCGCTTCGACGATCTCGGCGTTCATCCCGGGCTGGATCTCGGCGAAACGCTTGCCGCGTCGCTGTTCGACGGTGCCGCCGCCGAAGTGCTCCAGCGCCGTGTTCGACCACACGCACCGCAGGTCGGGGTCGACGAAGCAGAGCCCGATGGGCATCTCGGTGACCATGTGCTCCAGCAGGGCGGGACCCATGGTCCATTGCCGGGACGGCGCTGCGCCCACGGCGACCACGAGCCAGCGGGCCGGACCTGCCTCCCCCGGCAGCGGGAGCACGGTGACGTCGACGGCGACGGTACGGCCGTCCCGGTGACGCGCGAGCAGGACGCCCGACCAGCCGCCGTCACGGTCCGCGGTCGCGCGGATGCCGGGCAGCCGGCCGGTCTCGTCGCCCGCCAGGAGGGATTCGACACGGCGGCCGCTGAGCTCCGCCGCGGGAAAGCCGAGCAGCCGCTCGGCGGCGTACGGGCGGCCTACGACCGTCCCGGCCTCGTCGAAGAGGAGAACGACGGAATCGGCGACACCGAACACGGCCTCACGCGCGCTGGTGTCTGGGTCCTCGGGTCTCCCCACGGCCGTCGGCTCCGTTCTCACAGCCCACCCTGCCTGTCCCTTCTATCACAGCATGCCCGGGTTCCTGCCGTTAGATCCCGTTTTGCCATCACTCGTTCGGAGGACGGTCCGGGTTCCCGATCGGCCGGAGAGGTTAGTGAGGTCTCAAGGACCGACGACCCGGGAGGCGGGCACCGTGACTCGACCGAGGATTCTGGTGGTGGGCGCCGGCTTCGCCGGGGTCGGCTGCGTACGGCGTCTCGAGCGGCGGCTCACCGAGCGGGAGGCGCGGATCTCGCTCCTGTCGCCCTTCTCGTACCAGCTCTATCTGCCGCTCCTCCCCCAGGTCGCGGCCGGGGTGCTGACCCCGCAGTCGGTCGCCCTGTCGCTGCGACGCAGCAAGCGGCACCGGACCCGGATCATTCCCGGCGGCGCGGTCGGCGTGGACACCAGGGCGAAGGTCTGCCTGGTGCGGACGATCTCGGGCGAGCTGATCGACGAGCCGTACGACCATCTGGTGCTCGCGCCCGGCAGTGTGACCCGCACCTTCGACATCCCGGGCCTGAGCGAGCACGCGCGGGGCATGAAGACGCTCGCCGAGGCGGCCTACATCCGTGACCACGTCATCGCCCAGCTCGATCTGGCGGACGCGGCCGAGGACGACGCGGAGCGCGCGGCGCGGCTCTGCTTCGTGGTGGTCGGCGGAGGCTACGCGGGCACCGAGACGGCGGCCTGTCTGCAGCGGCTGACGCACAACGCGGTCCAGCGCTATCCGCGCCTCGACCCGGCGCTGATCAAGTGGCACCTGGTGGACCTCGCGCCGAAGCTCATGCCCGAGCTGGGCGACAAGCTGGGCGCCGCCGCCCTGGCCATCCTGCGCAGGCGCGGGATCGAGGTCTCGCTCGGTGTGTCGGTGGCCTCCGTGGACGCGGAGGCGGTGACGCTCACCGACGGGCGGGTGCTCCCGAGCCGCACGCTGATCTGGACGGCCGGGGTCGCGGCCAGCCCGCTGATCGGCACGCTGGAGGCGGAGACGAACCGGGGCCGGCTGGTCGTCGGGCCCGACATGGTGGTGCCCGGTCTGGACGGGGTGCACGCTCTCGGTGACGCCGCGGCCGTTCCGGACCTGGCGAAGAACGAGCCCGACGCGATCTGCCCGCCCACGGCGCAGCACGCGATGCGCCAGGGCAAGCAGGTCGCCGACAACCTCGTCGCGATGCTGCGGGGCGAGCGGACGTACCCGTACCACCACAAGGATCTCGGTCTGGTGGTGGACCTGGGCGGGCGGGACGCCGTCTCGAAACCGCTCGGGATCGAGCTGCACGGCACGCCCGCCCAGGCGGTGGCCAGGGCGTATCACTGGGCGGCGCTGCGCACCAATGTCGCCAAGACCCGGGTGATGACGAACTGGCTGCTCAACGCCGTGGCCGGGGACGACTTCGTCCGTACGGGATTCCTGTCGTCCCGGTCGGGGACGCTGGCCGACTTCGAGTACACGGGCGCGTACCTCACACCCGATCAGGTGCGGGAGCACACCGCCGCGCTGCGGGCTCAGGCGTCGCCAGGGCCGTGAGCAGGGCGAGGGCGGTGAGGAAGGCGCTGGTCCACAGCGGCGCGCGGTAGCCGTACCCGGCCGCGAGGACGGTGCCGCCCAGCCACGGGCCGAGGGCCGCGCCCACGTTGAGCGCGGCCACGGCGAAGGCTCCGGCCAGGGTGGGGGCTTCGCCGCCGGCCGTGCGCAGCGCGCGGGTGATCAGGGTGGAGCCGACGGCGAACGAGAGCGCGCCCAGGGCGAGGACGAGGACGACCGTCGCCGGCGCGCTCCCCGCGGTGAGCGCGAAGAGGGACCAGCCGGCCGCCGCACCCGTGCCGCACACGGCCACGACCGGGCCGGGCCGTGTGTCGGAGAGACGGCCCGCGAGGACCACGCCCGCGAAGGAGCCGGCTCCGAACAGGGCGAGGAGGACGGGGATCGCGGCGGGGGCGAGGCCCGTCACGTCGGTGACGACGGGGGCCAGGTAGGTGAAGCCGCAGAACATGGCGCCGTTCGCGAGGGCGCAGACCAGGAGCGTGACCAGCAGCCGCGGGCTGCGCAGCACCCGCGCTTCGGACCACGCGGCAAGCGGTCGGGGGGTGTCGCCGCCTGCGGTGGGCACCGACCGGGCGATGGCCAGGAGTGCGGGGACGCAGAGCAGGGCGACGGCCCAGAAGGCGGAGCGCCAGCCCCAGAGCTGGCCGAGCAGCGCACCGGCGGGCACGCCCACGACACAGGCGAGCGTGGTGCCACCGAGCAGCACCGCGGTCGCCCGGCCCCTGGACTCCGGGGCGACCATGGCGCTCGCGGCGACCAGCGCCACCGCGAGGAACCCGGCGTTGGCGAGGGCGCCGATGACCCGCGTGGCGAGCAGGATCCCGAAGTGCGGGGTGAGGGCGCCGATCACGTGCGCGAGCAGGAAGGTGCCGAGCAGGACGGTCAGGGCGGACCGTCGCGACCAGCGCCTGGCCAGGAGCGCCGTCGCGGGCGCGCCGACGATCATTCCGACCGCGAAGGCGGAGGTGAGCGTCCCCGCGAGCGGGATCGACACCCCCAGCTCCGCGGCGATGTCCGGCAGCAGGCCGGAGAGCATGAACTCGGAGGTTCCCTGGGCGAAGACGGCCAGGCCGAGCAGATAGAGGGCGAAGGGCATCGAGGGTCTCCACGGTCGAGCAGCGGCGTGAGCCGCACCCGGTGCCGGAGCAGGGGGTGCGGTGGGCCGGCGCGCGGTCGCGCGCGGGCGGGGGAGACGGCCGATCCGTGGCCACGGTCACGCTCACGCCCAGCACGACGAACGGCCCCTCAGGGGCCGCGGTGCTTCAGCGGGTCGACTCGACAGGCCACCGGAGGACCGGTGGCCTGAGTCTGTCCGACTCGGGGCTCGACATGGCGCCACCGTACGGGTCCCGTCCTCGACGGGTCCACCCGATTACGGCGACCCCGCCCTTCACAGCCAGCCGTTGCGGCGGAAGCTGCGGTGCAGCAGGAAACAGGCCGTGACCATCACGCCGAGGACGAGCGGGTAGCCGAAGGTCCAGCGGAGTTCGGGCATGTGGTCGAAGTTCATGCCGTAGACGCCGCAGACCATCGTGGGGACGGCGATGATCGCGGCCCAGGCGGTGATCTTCCGCATGTCCTCGTTCTGGGCGACCGTCACCTGGGCGAGATGGGCCTGGAGGATCGAGTCGAGGAGGGCGTCGAAGGAGGTGATCTGTTCCGTCACCCGCGAGAGGTGGTCGGCGACGTCGCGGAAGTAGGGCTGGATCTCCCCCGACACCAGGGAGTGGGGATGCGCGGTCGCCAGGGCCTGCAAGGGACGGTCGAGCGGTGTCACCGCTCGTTTCAGTTCGAGCAGTTCGCGCTTGAGCTGGTAGACCCGGCCGGCGTCACCGCGGGAGACCTGCTCGCTGAAGACGGCCGTCTCGACGGCGTCGATGTCGTTCTGCACGGCGTCGGCGACGGCGAGGTAGTCGTCCACGACATGGTCGGCGATGGCGTGGAGCACGGCCGCAGGACCTTTGGCGAGCTGGTCGGGCTCGGCCTCCAGGGCCTCCCGCAGCGGGCCGAGCGAACCATGGCTTCCGTGCCGGACGGTGATGACGAAGTCGGGCCCGGTGAAGACCATGAGTTCACCGGTGTCGACGACCTCGCTGGTCGCCGTGAGTTCCTCGTGCTCCACGTAACGGACCGTCTTGAAGACGGCGAACAGGGTGTCGTCGTACCGCTCCAGCTTGGGCCGCTGGTGGGCGTGGACGGCGTCCTCGACGGCCAGGGGATGGAGCCCGAACAGCTCCGCGAGGCCGGCGAACTCCTCGACGGAGGGCTCGTGCAGACCGATCCAGACGAAACCGTCGCCCGACTTGCGGACCCTTCGCACCGCCTCGTCCGCGGGGCAGGACCCGCGCTGCCGCGCCCCGTCCTCGTACAGCACGCAGTTGACCACCGAGCTGCCCAGCGGCGAGCGGGCCGGGTGACTCAGGTCGACCGTCCGGCGGTAGGCACGGCGGACGGTGCGCCTCAGATTGCGGATTATGGGCACGCGGGGCTCCTTGGAACGATCAGCGGCCAGTGTGCCATCGACGCAGCGTGGACGGGACTCCTGACAAATGTCACACGTTCCTGTGCGCGAGATCCTCCCGAGGGCTGAGGGCGGGCAGCACGGCCGTGACGAGGATGGGAGCACTGCCGATCGAGCGAAACAGGATCCATCCATGAACGTGTCCCGCAGGGCCCAGCTTTCCGTCGTCGCCGCCACGCTGGTGGCGCTCTCCGCCACGGCGTTACCGGCGCGGGCGGCCGTCACCGCCGAGCGCGTCTCCCCCACGGCCACGGTCTCCGGGAGTCCCACCGTCGCCGCCGACCCCGCCGTGCCGGCGGGCGTCACCGGCCACCGGCTCGACCGCGTCGCGCTGCGCGGCTCGCTCGACGCCTTCCACAAGGCGGGCATGTACGGCGCCTATTCGGCCGTTCGCGACGGCTCGGCGCAGTGGCGGGGAGCCACCGGCTTCGCCGACATCGACACGCGCCGCCCCACGCGGCCGGACTTCGAGCACCGGGTCGGCAGCATCACCAAGACGTTCACGGCCGTCGCCGTGCTCCAGCAGGCCGGCGCCGGGCGCATCGACCTCGACGCCCCGGTCGGCCGCTACATCCCCGACATCGTCTCCGACGAACGGGGGCGGCTGGTGACCGTCCGCATGCTGCTCAACCACACCAGCGGCATAGCCGACTACGTCCTGCCCGCCTTCCCCGGCCTCCTGGAGAACCCCGGCAAGACCCTCGACGACAACCGGCTCCGCACGATCGCCCCCGACGAACTCGCCCGGCTCGGTCTCGCCGCCGCGCCCGTCGTACAACGCGGGACCCACTCGTACGCGAACACCAACTACATCCTGGCCGGGCTGATCCTGGAGCGGGTGACGGGGCAGAAGGCCGAGGCCTACATCACGCGCAACGTCATCCGCAAGGCCGGGCTGCGCCACACCTACTTCCCGAGTTCACCGGCCATCAAGGGCCCGCACGCGCGGATGTACGAGTCGTTCCTCGGGATGATCGACCCGGCGCGCGACTACAGCGTCTACGACATGTCGTGGGCGGGCACGGCCGGAGCCCTGGTCTCGACGACGAGCGACCTCAACGACTTCTACCGCAAGCTGCTCGGCGGGCGGCTGCTCGGCGCCGCGCAGCTGCGGGAGATGAAGACCACCGTCCCGGCCTACGAGACCGCGCCGGGCGAGGAGGCGCTGATGCGCTACGGCCTGGGCATCTACACCCTGCGGATGCCCAGCGGCGGCTGGTACTGGGGGCATGACGGCGCTGTCTTCGGGGCGGGCACCTGGGCCCTGTCGACCGAGGACGGTCGTCGACAGGTGGCCATCGGCTACAACCTGATGAAGTACCAGCGGTTCGACTCCGAGGGACGTCCGCTGCCGGACCCGATCACCGAGGCGCTGTACGCCCACGTGGACGGCGCCCTCGCCGGCACCACCACGACTCCCCCGCGCGCGGCGACGCCTCGGGGCACGCCGGGTGAGCGGCGAGCACAGACGCTGCCCGCCCTGCCGATCGGCCCGGACGCGCTCCACCAGGCGTCCCTGCGGTAGCCGCGCCACACCGTGTCATGTCGCGCCACGCCCCCGCCGGGGGGGGGTGGCCGACGGGCCGTCACCTGGACTGCAGGGCGTCCAGAGCGACGGCCTGGGCTATGGCGAGACGGCGGTCGAGGTGCTCGTCGTGGATCGTCAGGACGTACCGGTCGCGCAGGCCGAGCCTCTTCTGCACCGACATGACGGGGCGGTCCGCCCGGGCGAAGTCGAAGTGGTACGGCCAGGCGAACGGCAGGATGTCGACGAAGGGAATGACGTCCCAGGCGCGGCGCAGCACGGCCACGGTCATGTTGCGCTCGACGCCCGTCGTCTCGGCCGTCGCCCCCTCCTCGCTCATGTGCCAGGTGCTGCGCAGCAGTGAGGCGGCGAAGTTCTTCCGGAAGGTGCCCACCTGACTGCCCGAGGCCGCCCGGACGTCGTAGGTCGCACCGAGGTCGATCACCTGCCGGGCCTGGAAGGTGAAGAGGACCTGCTTCTGGGACTCGTCCGTGTAGAACGTGATCCGTTCCTTCAGGGCCATGCGCTTCTGGTGCGCGAACGCGACCATCTCGCCCTCGGCGCCGTCCGGTCCGGCCGTGTGGACCGCGTAGCGATTCGCCATGGGCGTGATCTTCTGATTGATGTGGAAGTGCTGCTGCGACTGCTCGAGACCCATGGTGCGCTCCACGCTCGTCGATTCCTTCTCGACGATGGTCGCCGTCGGTGAGCACCCGGCGCAGTCATCGAAAGTCGCTTCCCGGGGATACGAACGGATCGCGGGTCCGCGCGGGCAGCGTGCGGACCATCAGGGCCAGGGTGACGAGCCAGGCTGCCGTCACGATCCACAGGAGCACCTGCCCGAGCCCGTCGAGCCACCCGATGGCGGTCGCCGCCGAGGTCGACAGACAGGCGACCGACGTCATCCCCATGGGGAAGACGGTGGCCCAGCGTCTGAGGTCGTAGCCCGGGCGGCGGCGCAGCAGCTCGGCCGCGAGCAGGGCGACGTACCAGGCGAGGTCGCCGGCCAGCAGGATCAGGGTGACCGTCCGCAGGGCGGTGTGGGCGCCGGTGCCCGCCCACACGCCGGTGGCGAGGAGCTTGGATCCGGCGAGCGCGGAGATGGCAAGGGCGCCCCCGGCCACCCACTGGTCGCCGGCGCCCTCGGTGACCTGGCGGAAGTCGAAGCGGAACAGGGCGGCCGCGTAGAGCAGCAGCCCGAGGACGAAGAAGACCAGGCCCGTCCGGGCGAGCCAGTCCCGGTCCGCCGGCGGGACGGCGAGGGTGGCCGCGAGGACCACGAGCCCCTGGGTGGCGACGCAGATCAGGAACACCCCGCCGGGCATCCTGCGCCCCACGTGCCGCAGGACCGCGCCGAGCAGCGGCGCCCACAGCACGGCGGACAGCGCCAGGAGGACGGCGGCCGTCGTGGTCCAGCCGAGGAGCGCCACGCGGACCCCGAGCACCGTCGTGGCGGCGACGGCGGTCAGGGCCGGCGGGGTGTCGGCCTCGGCGACCCAGCGGGGCCGGCTGCGCAGCAGCCGATGGGCGAAGTCGCCGGCCAGCAGCACCCACACCACGCACGCGAGGCCGAACAGGACGCGGGAGACCGTTTCACGGCCGGTCAGATGGAACCCGACCGAGAGGATGCCGGTGGCCATCACGGCGGAGCCCGCGGCGGGCGGCAACTCGGCCCACCAACGGGCGACGCGCTCCTTCATGCCCCCTATCGCACCGGCTGCCCGCCGTCCCCGCCACTCGGACGCCGGGAGCCGGGCGGGCGCGGCAGGTCGGCCTCCTCTCGTCGGGTCTGCCTCCGGTCGTCGGGGCAGCATCCCGTCGCCGCGTCAGCCTCCCGTCGTCGCGTCAGCCTCCGGTGGTCGGATCAGCCTCCCGTCGTCGCGTCAGCGCCTCCGGTGGTCGCGGTCGCCAGGAGCGCCTCCGGCGTGATCAGGGCCGTGGAACCGGGGGCCGTGCAGGCGTGGGCTCCGGAGATCGCCCCCAGGCGAGCACAGGTCAGGACGGCCTCGCCGGCGAGGTGGCCGTAGAGGAAGCCGCTGACGTACGCGTCGCCGGCGCCGTTGGTGTCCACGACCGGCGCGTCCGGGGCGACGGCCGGGACGTGGTGCGGGATCCCGCCCCCGTCCCGGGTGAGGACGTACGAGCCCTCCGCGCCCGCCGTCGCGACCACGGTGCGCGCGCGGCCCTCGCGCAGGATCTCCCGCATCAGCGCGGGCGTGCCGTCGCCCGCCCCCGCCGCGCTGAGGAAGACGAGGTCGGAGCGGAGGGCGAACTCCCGGTGGTGCTCCGCCAGGCCGTCCCAGTCGTGCAGGTCCGTGGAGACGGGCACGCCGAGCTCCTCGATGTCGTCGTACAGGAAGCGCGCGAAGTTCATGATCGAGACATGGACGTGGCGCGCGCCGCGCAGCCGGGGCAGGTAGTGCTCCCTCGGCATGCGCAGGTCCACCGGGTCCCGGCCGTCGTAGAAGGACATCCGGCGTCCGGTCGCGTCGACGAGGTTCACCGCGCGCCGGGTTCCGGCGGGCGAGATCACCGGGTGGAACTCGACGTCCCCGTCGGCCATCCGCCGGCGTACGAGCGTGCCGATCCAGTCGTCGCCCACGCAGTCGAGCAGGGCGACGCGCAGGCCGAGGGCCCGGGTGCCGAGGGCCACGTTGCCGCCGGTGTGCCCGGGCCACTCCTCGATCGGCCCGACGTGGACCGAGTCCGCGAGGGGGACGGGCAGGGCGTCGACACGGATGACCGTGTCCACCCCGCTTCCGCCGACCACCACGATGTCGTACCGGTCGTTCTGTGCACTCAACTCTGCCGCCTCTCGGGTCCCGCCTCGCCCAGTATGCGACCGCCGTCACGGGACGGGGCAAGGGGCTCGTCAGGAGCACGTATACGGGTCGTCAAAGAGGTCGGGTGACGCGGAACTCCGGGCCTACCGTGCGTCCATGGAACCTCCTGAAGCCTCGTCGCCCGTCGACGGAGACAGGCCGGTCGCGCACGGCAACCCGTTCGCCCAGGGCAACCCGGTCGCGCACGGCGCTCCTGTCCCGCACGGCACCCCAGTCGCGCACGGCGCGTACGCGGCGCACGGCACGCCCGAGCCCCGCGACGACCACCCGATGCCCGAGGCGGGCGAGGCGCAGGACGACGAGTGGGCGGGCGAGACCCGGGCCGCCGCCGGCTGCGCGGCTCTGCTGCTGGCCCTGTCCCTGACCATCGACGCCGGTACGGGCTCCCTGAGCACGGTTCGCGCGGTGCTCTGGATCGGGGTCGCCACCCTGTTGTTCGTGATCCTCACGCCCTCGCGCGTCTCCGCCGCCCCCGGCCAGCTCACGGTCCGCGGCCTGTGGACCCGGCACACCGTGCGCACCGACCGGCTGCGGTCCGTCCGCTGGTCGAACGGCGTCTCCCAGCGGCTGGTGCTCCGCGACGCGGAGGACAACCGGGCCGAGATCGACCCGCGCGTGCTCGTCGCCAACCCGGCGCTCTGGCACCGGGTGGCGGCGGACGCCCGGCGCTCCGCGGCCCAGGGCACGCTCCTGTGCGGCGCGACCGCGCTGGACCAACTCGCCCGGCGCATCGACCGGGAGACTGCGGAGACCGTCTTCAAGGTCTCCGGCCTGCGGTAGGACCCCGGGGCCGCCGCACGCGCGGGTGCCCCCGGGCGCGCAGACCCGGCACAGGGGTGATCATTCCCCTATGGACGAAAAGCCGGTCGTCGTCGGTGTGGACGGGTCGGAGCACAGCCGCCTGGCCCTGACCTGGGCTCTGGGTGTCGCGCAGCGGCTCGACGCGCCCCTGCTCGTCGCCCATGTGCGCTCCGAGGCGCTCCAGCTCGGGGAGGCGCGGATCGCCTCCCTGGGTCCGAGCCCCGCCATCCCCGACACGGTCCTCAACAGCGTGGGCGCCTGGATCGAGCAGCAGGACGTGCGCGTACCCGTGCGCTACGAGTCCCTGGACGGCACGGTGCCCGACGCCCTTCTCGACCAGGCCCGCTCGGCGCGGCTGCTGGTGGTCGGCTCCCGTGGGCGCGGGGGCTTCGCGAGCCTGCTCCTCGGGTCGGTGAGCCGGTCCCTGGCCACGTCCGCGCCGTGCCCGGTCGTCGTGGTGCCGCACGAGGAGCGCACGGTGCCGTCGCAGGACGCGGCGGAGGCGGGCCGGGTTCTCGTGGGGCTCCACCCGGAGGAGACCGCGGACGAGGTCCTCGACTTCGCGTTCCACGCCGCCGCGCAACGGGGCGTGGTCCTGGAGGTGGTGACGGCCTACCGGCTGCCGCCCTCGCCGGTCCTGATGGTCAGCCCGCCGGCCCCCGCCCTGCAGGTGCCGCCCCCGATCCCCCTGGACGACGAGACTCCCGAGCTCGTCCGGGACACCGCGCGCCTCCAGGAGGAGCGGCTGCGGCCCTTCACCGGGCGCTACCCGGACGTCACCGTCTCCCCCGCGGTCGTACCGGCGGACGCGGCGGGGCGGCTCGTGGAGGATTCCCGCAGCGCGGAACTCGTGGTGGTGGGCCGCCACCGGAGGCACCGCGTGGCCTCGCTCCTGATGGGCTCGGTCGCCCATGCCGTCCTGCACCACGCCCACTGCCCGGTCGCGGTGGTTCCGGCGCCCACCACGGACGGGTCCTGAGGCCGCCGCCTCGAACCCGCCCACTCGGAGCCTCAGCTCAGCAGGCTCGGGGCCGCGCGGGCCAGGACGGTGTCGATCCGGTGCCAGGTCTCCTCGTCGCGGTCCACCGCCGGGAGGTTCTCGCCGCGGTCCGTACCCCAGGTCGCGGCGAGGCCGACCGGGTCCTCGCCGGTCGCGGCGGAGGCGGCGAGGGCGGCCGCGCCGAGGGCGACGAGTTCGGTCTCGGCGGGGATCACCAGGGGCCGGCCGGAGAGCCGGCCGATCGTCTCCCGCCAGGCGCGGCCCTGGGCGCCGCCGCCGATGAGACGCAGCGGGCGGTCCCGTACGGCCGGTTCGGAGGGGTCGAGGCCGCAGGCGGTGAGGAGGTCGTCGAGGGCGCGCAGCACGGTGAACGCGGCGCCCTCGTAGGCCGCGCCGAGGATCGCACGCGGGGTGGTGGTGTGGCGCAGTCCGGTCACGAGGCCGGTGGCGTGCGGCAGGTCGGGGGTGCGTTCGCCGTCGAGGTAGGGCAGGACGACCACGCCGTCACCGGGGGCCGTGTCCTCGCGGTCGAGGCCGAGCAGGCCGGCGAACCGGTCCACGGCCTGTGAGCAGTTGAGGGTGCAGCCGAGCGGGAGGTGGGTGCCGTCGGCGGCGGCGAACCCGGCGAGGCCGGGGGCGGCGGGGCGGGTACGGGTGGCGGCGAAGACGGTGCCCGAGGTGCCGAGGCTGACGACCGGATGGTCGAGGAGTCCCGCGCCGCCGAGGCCCAGGCCGACGGCGGCGGCCATGTTGTCGCCCGTTCCCGCGGCGACCACGACGCCGGACGGGAGTCCGAGCGCGCGGGCGGCCTCCGGGGTGAGCGTTCCGACGGGTGTGGCTCCGCTCGCGGCGACGGTGGGCAGGAGGGCCGGGTCGAGGCCGATGAGGCGGAGGATCTCCTGGTCATAGGCGTGGTTCGCGGTGTCGTACCAGCAGGTGCCGGAGGCGTCTCCGGGGTCGGTCACGGCGACGCCGCAGAGGCGCTCGGTCAGGTAGTCGTGGGGCAGCCGGACGGCCGTGGCGGCCTCGGCGACGGACGGTTCGTGGGCGCGCAGCCACTGCCACGTGGTGGCGGTCATGGAGGCGACCGGCACCGAGCCGGTGCGGGCGAGCCACTGTCCGGGTCCACCGAGCGCCGCGGCGAGCCCGGCGGCCTGCGGCGCCGACCGGGTGTCGTTCCAGAGCACGGCGGGGCGGAGCGGCCGGCCGGCGCGGTCGAGGACGACGAGGCCGTGCTGCTGGCCGGCCACGGCGATGCCGGCGACGCTGCCCGGGGGCGCGTCCGCGGTGGCGAGCGCCTCGGCGACGGCGGCGCGGAGCGCGGACCACCACTGCTCGGGCTCGCTCTCGCGGGCGCCGTCCTCCCCCGTGACCGTGTGCGCGGCCCGTCCGACGGCGCGTACGGAACCGGTCGCCAGGTCCACGACGGCCGCCTTGGTCGACTGGGTGGAGCTGTCCACGCCGATCACGACCGGGGGTGCGGTGCGTGTCGCCGCCATTGGGTGTCACCTTTCGTCGAAACCGCGTGGCCACTCTGGCGCGGGATCGCCCCGTGCCGTATTAGTTATCTCAGAAAACAAATAGAGGGGCCAGGCCTCGCCACGCCTCTCTTCTCCCCTGTGGACGCGCAGAAGAGGGACAGACCATGACGGAACAGTTCTCCCCCACCCCCGGCGACCGTTTCACCTTCGGCCTGTGGACCGTCGGCTGGCAGGGCCGCGACCCCTTCGGCGAGGCCACCCGCCCGGCCCTCGACCCCGTCGAGTCGGTCGAGCGGCTCGCCGGGCTCGGGGCGTACGGCGTCACCTTCCACGACGACGACCTCGTCCCCTTCGGCGCCTCGGAGGGGGAGCGCGAGGCCGTGGTCAAGCGCTTCCGCGCCGCCCTGGAGCGCACCGGCCTGACCGTGCCCATGGCCACCACCAACCTCTTCACCCACCCCGTCTTCAAGGACGGCGCGTTCACCGCCAACGACCGTGACGTGCGGCGCTACGCGCTGCGCAAGACGCTCCGCAACATCGATCTCGCGGTCGAACTGGGCGCGACCACCTATGTCGCGTGGGGCGGGCGCGAGGGCGCCGAGTCGGGTGCCGCCAAGGACGTCCGGGTGGCCCTGGACCGGATGAAGGAGGCCTTCGACCTCCTCTGCCAGTACGTCACCGAGCAGGGCTACCCGCTGCGATTCGCGATCGAGCCGAAGCCGAACGAGCCGCGCGGCGACATCCTGCTGCCGACGATCGGCCACGCGCTGGCGTTCATCGAACGTCTGGAGCGACCCGAGCTGGTCGGCGTGAACCCGGAGACCGGCCACGAGCAGATGGCCGGCCTCAACTTCCCGCACGGGATCGCCCAGGCGCTCTGGGCGGGCAAGCTCTTCCACCTCGACCTCAACGGGCAGTCGGGCATCAAGTACGACCAGGACTTCCGTTTCGGGGCCGGGGATCTGCGCCAGGCGTTCTGGCTGGTGGACCTGTTGGAGACGGCCGGATACCAGGGCCCTCGGCACTTCGACTTCAAGCCGGTGCGCACGGACGGGTTCGACGGGGTGTGGGAGTCGGCGAGGAACTGCATGCGCAACTACCTGATCCTGAAGGAGCGCGCCGCCGCCTTCCGCGCGGACCCGGAGGTCCAGGAGGCGCTCGCCGCGTCCCGTCTCCCCGAACTCGCCCTGCCCACGGCCCCCGACGGCCTCGCCGGCCTGCTCGCGGACACCGGCGCGTTCGAGGAATTCGACGTCACGGCGGCGGCCGAGCGGTCGATGGCCTTCGAGCGCCTCGACCAACTCGCCCTGGAGCACCTGCTGGGCGTACGCCGCTGACCGCGCCGAGGAGGATCACCCCACACCTCTCGAGAGTGATCCACATCACGACGCCCCACCGATGAGTTCCCGCTCCGTCTTCGGTCTTCCCTGGCAAGAACACACCGCACCTGAAGGGACACCACCGCCATGACCGAGACCGTCAAGGGCCCCGCGAGCTACTTCCCCTCGATCGAGAAGAAGTACGGCCGTCCCATCGCGGAGTGGAAGGAACTCATCCACGCCTCGCCGCTCACCAAGCACATGGAGCTGGTCGGCTGGCTCAAGACCGAGCACGGCCTCGGTCACGGCCACGCCAACGCCCTCGTCGCCCACACGCTCGCCGAGTCCAAGGGCCGCTGACGCGGCGGTCCTAGCGGGTGTCGCCCTCCCAGTCCCAGCGGAGGTCGTCGCCCTCCCGGGGGCCGTAACGGGCGTGGCCCCCGGGGCCGTACGCGCCTATCTCCGTGGCGAGGGCGGCGCCCTCGCCCAACTCGGCGCGCGTCCAGCCGGTGACGTCGAGGAGCAGCCCGTCCAAGGGGCCGGCCACCAGCTCGCGGTAGTCGTGGCCGGGGCGGGGGCCGGGACTGGGGTCGTCGTGGTCGGCGCCGTACACGCGGCCTCGCATCAGCTCGTCCATACTCCGCAGCATCGCACCGGGCACTGACACTCGCCCCGTCACGGAGGTCCGATCAGGCGCCGACGGTGCCGTCCACGCCCTCGCGCAGGAAGTCCGCGTGGCCGTTGTGGCGCCCGTACTCGAGCAGCACATGCACCATGACCATCCGCAGCGACACCTCCTCGCCCCAGCGGGGCTGGTACCCGGCCCGGTCGAGGGAGTCGGCCGCCTGTTCGATCCGCCGGGAGTGCTCCACCTCCGCCTCCCAGGCCGCGAAGGCCTCCGCGCGCGTCGAACGGCTCGCGTCGTACGCGGCCTGGAAGTCGACCCGGTCCGACCAGACCATCGGCGCCTCGGCGTCCTCGAAGACCCGGCGGAACCAGGCCCGCTCCACCTCCGCCATGTGCCGGACGAGGCCGAGCAGCGTCAGCGTGGACGGCGGCATCGACCGCTCGCGGAGTTGTTCGTCGTCGAGCCCCTCGCACTTCCTCGCGAGGGTCGCCCGGTGGTAGTCGAGAAAGGCGCGGAGGGTCTCGCGCTCATCGCCGGAACGGGGCGGCGGGACGCGCGGGTCGGCGCTCACGGGCAGGTCTCCTCGTCAGGATCCGTCAGGGGGCCCGAACTTACCCCGGTTCCCCGCGGTCGCGCCCCGCGCGTCCGCGCTCCGCCGTGAGAGAGGCGACCAGAACCCCTGCCAGGCCTGCCCACACCACCACGGCGCCACCGCCGATGGTCGCCCACCCGACGGCGCCGAGCACGGCCGCCACCCCGAGGCCCGTGCCCAGGGCCCGCCGATCGGTGGCGAAGGCCCAGGCCCGACGGCCGGCTCCGGGCGTGCGCAGCTCCAGCACGGCCGCGCGGCACACCAACGCCAGGGCGGCGAGCACCGCAGTCATCACGGACGGGTCCATGCCCTCTCCCTCCCGGGCCATCGCCGCGCGGACTCCCCGGCCATCGCCGCGCAGACTCCTCGGCCATCGTCGCGCAGGGCGCCTCGCACCGCGCGCGCTCGCGCGCCGCACGGGACCACGCGCGCCCTCGGCTGCTCCCCCGTCGAGATGCGCGGCCCCTTCGCCGGGGAGCATCCTGGCATTGTGACCCCGCACGGCGTGGCCGGACAGGACCCGTCGGCCGAGAACGAAGACGCGCCCGGGAGCGCGGACACCGACGGGAGGCTGCTCGACGCGCTGCCGCTGGTCGTCGCCGAGGCCACGCTGCGGACGATCGAGGCGGTCGGCGGCTACGCGGGATGTGTCTATCTGCGCTCCGGGACACCGGGGCTGCTGCGCATGGCGGTCCTCGCCGGGCTGCCCGGCTCCCTCTTCCGCCCGTGGTGGCGGATGCATGTGAACCGGCCGTTCCCGGTCGCGGAGGCCCACCGGTCGGGCCAGCCGGTGCACCTGGCCGACGTCGAGGAGGCCATGCGGAAGTTTCCGCAGCTCGTGGCCAGTCTGCCGTTCCCCTTCGCGTCCCTGTACGCGCCGATCGTGAGCGGTCGGGAGCGGTTCGGGGTGCTCGTGGTGCTGCGTACGCCCACCCCCGGCGTGGCGGTGAACAGCCGGGACCGGAGCCGGCTGGCCCGGGAGGCCCAGCGGCTCGCGGCGGCCCTGAAGGGTCTCGCGGACGCCGGCACGACCGTGGAGTGGGCCGAGGAGCCGGTCTGCGTCCAGCTCCCGTCGGGCGGCACGAAGCCGGTACGGATCGGTACCTTCGACTGGGACCTGAACAGCGGCGAGGTCCTCGCCGACGAGGGGCTGCGGGCGATCCTCGGGGACGACGACACCGTCCCCGGCACGATCGAGGCGCTGACGGCGCGGCTGGCCCCCGAGGACGCCTACGCGCTGTGGACGATGGCGCGCCGCGCGGCCGAGTCCGGTTCCAGGGTCGCGCGCCGGATCCGGCTCAAGGGCCCCGACGGCGGGCTGCACCTGCTGGAGGTGTCGGCCCGCGCGGCGCCGGGCGGACGCGCGGGCCGGCTGACCGGCTCCCTGGTGGACCTGGGCACCGGTCTGGTCGGCTCCGACGCCGTCGACCGGCTGCCCCGGGCGATCCTGGCGATCGACCGGCTGGGGCGGGTCACCTACGTGAACCACCTGACCGAGGCGCTCCTCGGCGTCCCGCGTGCCTCGCTCGCAGGCCAGAGCGTCTGGGACGTGCTGCCCTGGTTCGCGCAGCCCGCGCACGAGGAGCACCTGCGGGCCGTGCTGCTCTCCGACGAGCCGGTGCACTTCCTGGTCCACGCGGGTGAGAAGGAGTGGCTGTCGGTCTCGCTCTACCCCGGGCACGACGGGGTGACCCTGGTACTCGTGCCGGAGGGCGACCCCGCTTACGAGCCGGCCTCGGTCTCCCTGCCGGACGTCGGGCTCGGTTCCCCCGCGGACAAGGCGTCGGCGCTCTACCGGCCGGTGGCGCTCGCCATCGCGCTGACCGAGGCCGTCACCGCCCGCCAGGTGTCGGCGGTGGTCACCGACGAGCTGCTGCCCGCCTTCGGCGGCCGGCAGCTGGCGATCTATCTGTTGAGCGACCGGCATCTGTATCTGGCGTGGGAGACCGGGTTCCCACCCGGGTTCCTGGAGCCGTTCGACGGGGTGGGGCTCGACGCCCGGATGCCGGGCGTCGAGGCGCTCACCACCGGCCGCCCGCTCTTCTACGAGTCGATGGAGCAGATGAGCCGGGCGTACCCGGGGCTGCCGCTGGACGCGGTGTCCGGAGCACGGGCCTTCCTGCCGCTGATCGCCTCGGGCCGGCCGGTCGGTTCGTGCATCCTCGGTTTCGACCGGCCGCGCGGCTTCAGTCCTGAGGAGCGCACGGTCCTGACGGCGCTCGCCGGGCTGATCGCCCAGGCACTGGAGCGGGCCCGCCGGTACGACAGCGAGGCCGCGCTGGCCCGCGGGCTCCAGGACGCGCTGCTGCCCGCACGGCTGCCGGTGCGGGACCACGTCGACACGGTGGCGCGCTATCTGCCGGGTACGCAGGGCATGGACGTGGGCGGCGACTGGTACGACGTCGTCGAGACCAAGCGGGGGCTGCTGGCTCTGGTGTGCGGCGACGTCCAGGGCCACGGCGTCGCCGCGGCGGCGACGATGGGACAACTGCGCAGCGCGGTACGGGCCTTCGCGCTCGGCGGCCATGCTCCGGAGGAGGTGCTGAAGGGCACCAACCGGCTGCTGATCGATCTCGACCCCGGCCAGTTCGCGAGCTGCTGCTACGTGGTGCTCGACCCGGCGACGGGTGTGGCCGAGGCCGTGCGCGCGGGCCATCCGCAGCCGCTGCTGCGGCGCCCGGACGGGACGGCGGAGATCCTGGAGCTGCCGGGCGGACTCGTCTTCGGGATCGACACCGATGCCACGTATCCGGTGACCGAGCTGCGTCTGGATCCCGGCGCGGTGCTCGCGCTGTACACGGACGGTCTGGTGGAGCGGCCCGGCCGCGACATCGACGAGGGGATCGAGTGGCTGCGCCGTACGTTCTCCGTGACGGGTTCGATCCCGCTGACGGAGACGGCGGACCGGCTGATCCGGGACGCCCGGCAGGCCAGTGACCGGCCGGACGACATCGCCCTGCTGCTCGCGGCCCGTTGGACGGAGTGACCGCGCTCACCCGGTCGGCCGCGTGGCGCTGGTCGGCGGGTCCGCGCCCGGGGAGGCTGGGGCCATCGGACAGGCATCCCGAGGAGGACGTGTGCAGCAGGACAAGCAGCCGGAGTACGGTCCCGTGGTCTTCCGTGACCGCTCGGCCGGGTTCGCCTTCCTGACCCGGTCGACGGCGACGAGCGAGCAGACCATCGAGTGGGACGACGGCAACACCTATCCGGTGGTCGACGTCGAGATCTCCTCCGAGAGCCACCCGTTCTACACGGGCAAGGCACGGACGGTGGACGCCGAGGGCCGGATCGCGAAGTTCGAGCGGCGCTTCGGGGAGGAGTCGCCCTCCTGATCGGCCCTCCTGAAACGGCCGACCGCCCCCGTGCCGTGGCGACGGGGGCGGTCGTGCGGAGGGGTGCTGCTCAGCCCTCGATGACGCCGGACTCGGCGATGGAGATCTTGGCGCTGGTGCGGCCGGAGGCCGAGCCGAGGCCCTCGATCTTCTTGACCAGGTCCTGGCCCTCGACGACCTCGCCGAAGACGACGTGCTTGCCGTCGAGCCAGTCGGTCACGATGGTCGTGATGAAGAACTGGGAGCCGTTGGTGTTGCGGCCCGCGTTGGCCATGGACAGCAGGTACGGCCGGTCGTGCTTCAGCTTGAAGTTCTCGTCCTCGAACTTCTCGCCGTAGACGCTCTTGCCACCGGTGCCGTCGCCGCGGGTGAAGTCGCCGCCCTGGAGCATGAACGCCGGGATGACGCGGTGGAACGAGGAACCGGCGTAGCCGAAGCCGTGCTTGCCGGTGGCAAGCTCGCGGAAGTTCGTGGCCGTCTTGGGAACGACCTCGTCGAACAGCTGGAAGACGATCCGACCTGCGGGCTCGTCGTTGATCGTGATGTCGAAGTACACGTTGTTGCTCATGAGGACATCCTGTCATTCCCCCTCAGACCGCGCGCGCACGGGCTGCCCGTCCGGGGGTCAGGCCACCCCGCCGATGTCCGGCGTCTGGGGGAGCGCCTCGCCGACCAGGGGCACGGCACCGTCCACGAGCGGAGCGATCGGGTTGTCGTTCTGCAGGAGCCCGGTGGGTCCTGCCGCGCTGTGATCGGCGGCGGAGGCGTGGGGCGGCGGGGTCACGAGGGCCGTGACGACACCGGCGGCGAGGGAGGCGATGGCGAGCATGCTGCGCTTCTTCATGCCCTGGTCAACTGCTGAGACGCTCCGGGGTTACGGCCTCCGGGTCGGGTGATCGGATTCACCGGGAGCGCGGGCCACGCGCACGTGCGCCCCGGAACGGTCCGCCGCGCGCGTGGGCCCCGTACAGGGGCCGTCGCAGCGGCCGCGCCCGCGCGCGGCCGCCCGCCGGGCACGCTCAGAGGTCGGTGCCCGTCTCCACGTACACCGTCGTGCCGGAGCGCCGGGCACCGTCGATCTCGGCGAGCCGGGCGAAGTTCCTCGGTGTCATCTCCCGCTCCCACTCGGTCATGGTCCGCACGCGGAACTCGCTGTGCTCCTCGGGGTCGAGGACGACGCCCGCGAGCTGTTCGTCCGTCAGGACTCCGCCGTCGAAGATGAAGCCGATGTGGTTGGCCGGCCAGTCGTCGCCCCGGTCGGAGACGAAGTGAGTGCCGAGGAGCTTCGGTTCGCCCCGGAAGACGATCCCGGTCTCCTCGTGGCACTCGCGGACGGCGGTCTGCCAGGGGGTCTCCCCCGGGTCCATGTTGCCGCCGGGCCACTGCCAGAGCTCGGTGGAGTAGGTGGCGCGCAGCTGGAAGGGCCGGCCCGCGGTGTCGGTGAAGTACAGGCAGGCGTACGCCGTCGCCCTCGGCAGCGTCGCGATGTACTCGGCGGGCGGCAGCCAGGTGTTCGCCATGGGTCGGCTCTCCTTCGACGGGGCGGGTGGAACCTCCATCCAACCGGGCGGGCGTGCCCGGCCCCGCCCGCGACGATCATGTCCACCGGATCGTGTGATCACGGGGTCACGAATCCGAAGCCGCCCCGGCTCAGGGGGCGTCGCCGGGCAGTTCGGCCGGGAGCCGGTCGATGCGGCGCAGGACCAGGTGCTCGTGGATCAGGCGCCCGACGAGGGCGCCGCCGTAGACCACGAAGCCGACGCCGACGAGCCAGGACTGGAGGACGAGGACGGTGCCGAACGGGCCGTAGGTGACCGCGTTGGAGGCGATCAGCGGCGAGAACACGAACTGGGAGAAGATCCGCAGCCCGAACAGTCCCAGGGCCGTGCACAGCGCCCCCGGGGCCAGCGCGCGCCAGCGGATCCGGCCGCAGAGGAGGAAGCGCTGCGACCACCAGAAGAAGAGGAAGGCGCCGACGACGTCGGCGACGGCCACGGCGAAGGTCACGAAGGTCGAGGACTCGGCGGGGACGGGGGCGGCGACGAAGAGGAGCAGGGCGGCGACCAGGACGGCGAGCCAGACGACGTGGCGCCACATGGTGTGCCAGCGGGCGGTGGGCAGGTCCCAGACCCGTTCGTAGCCGGTCTGGACGGCCGACCCGAAGGTGACGCCGAACGCGGCGAGGGCGGCGAGACCGAAGGCGGTGGTGCGCTGCAGCGCCTCCCCCGGCGTGCCGAAGAGCATCTCGACCTCCTCCTGCGACACCTCCGAGACGCCGAGCCCCTGGATGAGCCAGCGGGCGAAGCCGGCGCCGCTGGCGAGGTCGGCGGCGGCGACGACGATGAGCAGTGGCACGAGGGTGAGGAGGCTGAGCGCCGCGAAACCCATCGCGCGGTGCATGAGCTCCACCTCGCGGCCTCGGTTCCAGGCGAGCCCGACGACGGACGTGAGGACGGTCCGGTGAAGCCTCTGGAACCAGTGGCCGTGCTCGGCGGGGGCACCGTCGTGGGGCGCACCGGAAGTGGGGGGCATGCCACGGGACGTACCCGCCCGGGCGGTGGGACCCCTCCCGCATGCCGCCGAACGGGGGGCGCCGGCCGTCGTGGACAGGGTGTGCCGGGGAGGTCTAGCGTCGATCTTGGCGTTGGCGTACGACGCGGGTGTCGGGAGTGAACCTCGGGCTCAGCCTCAGGGTGAGGCTCGAGTGGAGGTCGAGGGTCGGGTCCGGCGATGGCTTCGGGGTGAGGAGTGGAGTGGGCATGAAGCGGTCACGCACGGTCGAGTGGGAGGACGCCTCCGCCACCGCGAAGGCGGCGGGGACGATGGCGGGGCTCGACTTCCTGCGGGAGATCGTGGCCGGGCGGCTGCCGCCCGCCCCGCTCGGCTCCCTGCTGGGCTTCGCGTTGGAGGAGGTCGAGGACGGCCGGGCCGTCTTCGGATTCGAACCGGCCGAGCAGCACTACAACCCGATCGGCAGTGTGCACGGGGGCGTGTACGCCACGCTGCTCGACTCGGCCGCCGGGTGCGCGGTGCACTCCACGCTCCCGCACGGCATGGCGTACACCTCGCTCGACCTGTCGACCCGCTTCCTGCGCCCGATCACGGTGGACACGGGCAAGGTCCGCGCGATCGGCGCGGTCATCAGTCGGGGGCGGCGCACGGCACTCGCCGAGGCGGGTCTCTACGACTCCTCGGACCGGCTCCTGGGGCATGCCACGAGCACGTGCATGCTGTTCCCGACGGAGTGACGAGCGCTCAGATCCGAGCGGAGGCGAGGCAGGAGCGCGTGCAGCCGTCCGGCGCCGTGTCCGGGTGGCCGGTGGAGGCCTGCAGCGCGGCGCTCACGAGCGTCGCGAGCAGGTCGATGTCGGAGCCCATGTCGAGCCGGACGGTCACCCAGCCGGAGCCCGCGCGCAGGCGGACGGCGCTCGACCCGAGGAGCGCCGGGCGCAGTTTGGCGATCATGGCGCGGGTGAGGTGGACGTCCGCCTCGTGCTCGCCGTGGAAGTGGACGATGTCGTGCGTCGCGGTGTGCAGACCGAGCTCGGCGCCGCACTGGGCGCGGCCGGGGGCCAGCGAGGGCCAGCTCATCAGACGTTCACTGGCGTGCCGGGCGGTGTTCATACCCAGGAGCGTGCCGGGAGTGCGCGCCGTGCACAAGCGCCTTGCGCGATTAATCGCGCCGAGGCGTGAAACAGGCCTGCCCGGGGTGACGCAGGGCGCCTACACCGCCCCAAAAGCCCCTTGCGCGACGGGGGGTGGGGGTCAGGGCGCCGACGAGCGGCCGCAGGGCGGGCCGTTCACCGGTTCACCGGGCGTTCACGGGGTGGCGGGGCGTTCGCGGATCCGGGCGGCGAGGACGGCGACGTCGTCCTCGGCGTGGTGGGCGTCGAGCCGCTGCAGGACCTCCTCGACGAGTTCCTCGGGTCCGGATGCCGGGTGCACCCGAAGGGAGGACAGCCGGGCGAGGGAGACGTCGATGTCCTCGCCACGCCGCTCGACCAAGCCGTCGGTGAACAGGACGAGCGTGTCGGCGGGGGCGAGCGCGCGGGTGACGGGTTCGTAGCCGCCGACGCCGGTGCCCAGGGGCGGGCCGACGGGGAGTTGGACGAGTTCGGCGGAGCCGTCCGCGGAGAAGACGGCGGGCGGCAGATGGCCGGCGCTGGCGAAGGTGGCGGAGCCGCGCGCCGGATCGACCTGGACGAGCAGGCAGGTGGCGGGGCGCAGCCCGCCGTCGTCGGCGACGACGGAGTCGAGCTGGCGGAGCACGCGGTGCGGCGGCAGGTCGGTGGAGGCCACGTCGCGCAGCGCGGTCCGGTACGCGTTCATGTCGACGGCCGCGTCGAGGCCGTGGCCCATCACGTCGCCGACGACGAGCAGGCTGCGGCCGAAGTGGAGCCGTACGCTCTCGAACCAGTCGCCGCCCACCAGGGTGCGGGCGCCGACCGGCAGATAGCGGCCGGCGACCTCCAGGTTGGGGTGCGGGCGGCCGGGCTCGGCGACCAGGGCCTGCTGGAGGTGGAAGGCCGTCCGCTCGGTGGCGGCGAGGCGGCGGGCGTGGCCCAGGTGGACGGCGGCGAGCCGCGCCGCGTCGCGGACCGTGGCGGTCGCGTGCTCGCCGAGGGGGTCGGCCCGGGCGCTGACGGCGCGCACGTGTCCGATCGCCCGTCCCTGGGACTCCAGAGGCGCGGCCACCACCTGGACGGGGATGCCTCCGGGGGCCATGTCGGCGTACACGAGGGGCTCGGCGGCCTCGTCGGCGGGGTCGGCCAGGTCGACCAGCTTCGGGTCGCCGGCCACCGCCGCGCGCAGCCGGCCGGGCCCGTCCTCGGGGCGGACGTCCACGGCCGCTGCGTCGAACCCGTGTCGGCAGAGGAACCGGGCCAGGTCCTCACAGACGCCCTGTTCGTCGGAGTGCTTCCCGATCTCCTCGATCGCGTCCGTCACGGCTCTCAGCCGGGCCTGGACCGCCACGTGCTCCTCGACCAGGGAGGCCTGTTCCCCCGCTCGCTCCGACAAGACACCTCCACCGCCGCCTCGGCCCCGAGCAGCGCACACATCCATTGGACCAGCGGGGTGCCCGGCCCGCCCGCCACACCGGCCGGACCAGGAGTCCATCACATTCCGTGATCCCGTAGCCAGATCTTTGCGCCCCACGCTACGCCGCGACGGCACTCCCGTCCGATCTTCACGAAATCCCCCGTGAGCTTGGCCGCACTCGCGGTCCTGACGGTTGTGGAGCGAGGTGCGAGCTGATCCAGTACGCACATGGCTACTCGCCAGTACAGGATGTCGAGGCTCCGGGGGAGACAACGATGACGACCGGGTACTTCAGCTCCGTCGACGACGTGACCGAGCGGCTCGCCGCCACCGGCTACCTGGCATCGCCCGCCGTCGCGACCACCGTCTTCCTCGCCGACCGGCTGGGCAAGCCGCTCCTCGTGGAGGGCCCGGCCGGGGTCGGCAAGACCGAGCTCGCGAAGGCCGTCGCCGAGGTCGCCGGCGCCCGGCTCGTACGGCTCCAGTGCTACGAGGGCGTGGACGAGTCCCGTGCCCTGTACGAGTGGAACCACGCCAAACAACTGCTGCGGATCACGGCGGGGCGCGACGAGACCTGGGACGAGACCCGCACGGACATCTTCAGCGAGGAGTTCCTGCTCCCCCGGCCGCTCCTCACCGCCATCCGCTCCGCCGAGCCGACCGTGCTGCTCGTCGACGAGATGGACAAGGCGGACATCGAGGTGGAGGGGCTCCTGCTGGAGGTGCTGAGCGACTTCCAGATCACCGTCCCCGAGCTGGGCACGATCACCGCGACCCGGCGCCCCTTCGTCGTCCTCACCTCCAACGCGGGCCGCGAACTGTCCGAGGCCCTGCGCCGCCGCTGCCTCTTCCTGCACATCGGCTTCCCCGAGGAGGAGCTGGAGCGCCGGATCGTGTCCTCCAAGGTTCCGGGGCTCGGCGCGGCGCTGACGGCGTCGGTCGTCAGGGTGGTCGGCGCGCTGCGCGCGATGGACCTGCGCAAGGCTCCCTCGGTGGCGGAGACCGTCGACTGGGCCAGGACCCTGCTCGCGCTCGGCGCGGACGCGCTGGACGAGACGGTGGTGCGCGACAGCCTGGGCGTGATCCTCAAGCATCAGGACGACATCCAGAAGGCGGCCGCCAAGCTCGACCTGGACGCGGTGTGACCACGCCTGAGGACGGGGTGGCGGACCGGCTCACCGGCCTGGTGCACGCGCTGCGCGCGCACGGTCTGTCGATCGGCACGGGCGAGAGCGTGGACGCGGGCCACGCCCTGGAGGCGGTCGGGTTCGCCGACCGGGAGCGGATCCGGGAGGCGCTAGCGGCGACGCTGCTCCACGCGGCGGGGCACAGGCCGCTCTTCGACCGCGTCTTCGACCTGTACTTCCCGCTGACCACGGCGCACCCGGACGGCGATCCGTCCACGCCGGACAGCGCGGGGGCGTTCGACACGGCCTCCTTGCGGGAGCGGCTCGCCGCCGCCCTGGCCGCCGACGACGGCTCGGCGCTGACCCGGCTTGCGGGCGAGGCGGTGGGCGGACTCGGCGGCTACGGCGCCGCGCCGGGCTCGGACGGCTGGTCCTCGTACCAGACGCTCGCCCGGCTGCGCCCCGAGACGCTGCTCGCTCGCGTACGGGCCATGCGCCGGGAGGCCGAAGGCGGGGAGGAGACGTTCACCGACCGGCTGACGGACGACGAGATCCGGCGGCGGATCGAGGCCTTCCGCGAACGGGTACGGACGGAGGCCAGGCGCCGGGTCGCCGAGCGGCAGGGCCGGGACCGGGTCGCGCGGCGCGCGGTGGCGGGCACACCGGACAGCGTCGACTTCCTGCTCGCGGGCCGGGCCCAGCTCGACGAGCTGCGCACCACGGTGCGGCCGCTGGCGCGCAAGCTCGCGACCCGGCTCGCGGCCCGGCGTCGGCGCGCCGCGCGCGGGCGGATCGATCTGCGGCGCACGCTGCGGGGCTCGCTGTCGACCGGTGGCGTACCGATGCGGCCGGTGCTGCGGCGCCGGCGACCCGCCCGCCCCGAACTCGTCCTGCTGTGCGACGTGTCGGGTTCGGTCGCGGGGTTCGCGAGCTTCACGATGCTCCTGGTGCAGGCGCTGCACGACCAGTTCAGCCGGGTGCGGGTGTTCGCCTTCGTCAACCGGGTCGACGAGGTGACCGACCTGATCGCGCGGGGCGCGGCGGACCCGACCGGTCTCGGCGCGCGCATCCTCGAGGAGGCCGTGGTGACGGGCTGGCACGGGCAGAGCGACTACGGGACGGCCCTGGGCGAGTTCGTGGAGCGGTACGCGGACGCCGTCGGCCCGCGCACGGCGGTGTTCGTCCTGGGCGACGCGCGGACGAACATGAGCGACCCGAACCTTCCGGCGCTGAGGACGATCGCCGACCGGGCCCGCCGCGTCCACTGGCTCAACCCCGAGCAGCCCGCCCTGTGGTCGACGGGCGACTCGGTCGCCCTCGCCTACGCCGAGCTGGTCGACATGCGCCCCTGCCGCGACGCCCGGCAGCTCGGTGAGCTGATCGGCCGCCTGCTGCCCGTGTGACGCCGTCTGGCGGCTCCCCGGCGCCGGCCCGACCATGGAGGCAGTGCGGCACGGAGGGCGGGGAGACGGGCGGTGAGGCGTGATGGCACGGGTGACGGTGGACGGCGCCGACATCGTGGTCCGGCTGACCGCGCGCGAGCGGCTCGCCGCGCGCCGTGGGCCCGTCCGGGTGCCGGTGAGCGCCCTGCGGGAGGTGCGGGTCGAGCCGGACTGGTGGCGGGCGCTGCGCGGGCGGCGCGGACGGGGGCTGTGGATCCCCGACCGGCTGTGCGTGGGCGTCCGTGTCCTGCCGGACGGCCGGGACTTCGCCGTGGTGAAGCCCGGCACGTCCGTGGTCTGCGTCGAACTCCGCGGTGACGCGCCCTTCCGCCGGCTGGCCGTCTCCGACCCCGATCCGGACCGGGCGCTCGGGGAACTGCGCCCGCACGTCCCCACGGATCTGCTGGGGTGAGGCGCCTGCGGGCGCTCCCGAAGGTCAGCCGGGGGTGACGTTCTCGGCCTGGGGGCCCTTGGGGCCCTGGACGACGTCGAAGGTGACCTTCTGGCCCTCGGTGAGTTCGCGGTAGCCGGTGCTGGCGATGGCCGAGTAGTGGACGAACACGTCCGGGCCACCGCCGTCCTGCTCGATGAAGCCGAAGCCCTTCTCCGCGTTGAACCACTTGACTGTTCCGGTTGCCATGACGAGCTCCTCGGCTCTGGACTACATCTCCATGGTCTCTCGGCACGGGCGGGAAGTCCCGGCGGGTAGCGTGGCGGCCATGGAACTCATCGGAGACATCGCCGCCGACCGGCCCCTGCTCGTCCTCGCCGTCAAGGAGGAGGCCCAGTTCCTGGACACGGATCTGCCGGTCCTGCTGACCGGCATGGGGAAGGTCAACGCGGCGACCGCGCTCGCCACCGCGCTGGGGCGCGGCCCGCGCCCGTCCGGTGTCGTCAACCTGGGGACCGCGGGCGCGCTGCGTCCGGGGTGGACCGGGACCCATGTGGTCGGCACGGTCATCCAGCACGATCTGGACGGCGAGCTGCTCGCCACGCTGACGGGCGAGACCTACGGGGCGCCGCTCGTCCTGCCGGACGGCGGTGAGGTGACCCTGGCCACCGGTGACGCCTTCATCTCCGACGAGGCCGCCCGGGCCCGGCTCGCCGCGCGCGCCGCGCTGGTCGACATGGAGGGCTACGCCCTCGCGACCGCCGCCGGGCTGTTCGGGGTTCCGATCAGGATCGTCAAGCACGTCAGCGACGAGGCGGGCGACGGTGCGGCCAGGACCTGGCGGGAGTCCGTGGCGGAGTGCGCGCGGGCGCTCGCGGAGTGGGCGGAGGAGAACACGCCGTACCGCTCGTGAACGGTGACGGTGCGGAGCGGTCAGGGGCGAGGCGCGGCCGTGGGTGACGCCGCCGGGCCGAAGCGCCGGCGGTAGGCCGACGGGGAGAGGCCCGTCTCGCGGTTCATCAGGGCACGCAGATGGGCGGCGGTGCCGAGGCCGCTGGCGCGGGCGACGACGTCGAAGCGGGTCTCGCCGCGTTCGATCAGCCGGCAGGCGAGCGTCACCCGCTCGCCGGTCAGCCAGGCAAGGGGCGTGGTGCCGAGCTGGGCGCGGAAGCGGCGGTGCAGCGTGGCCGGGCTGACCGCCGCGCGAGCCGCCAGGTCCGCGACGGTGAGCGGGGAGCCGAGGCGCTCCTGGGCCCAGGCGAGCAGCGGGGCGAGGGACTCGTCCGGGATCTCGGGGACCGGCCGCTCGACGAACTGCCGCTGCCCGCCGTCCCGGTGGGCGGCGAAGACGAGGCGTCGGCTCACCGCGTTGGCGGCCTCGGCGCCGTGGTCGCGGCGCACGACGTGGAGTCCGAGGTCCAGCGCCGCGGCGCTGCCCGCGGCGGTGAGGATGTCTCCGTCGTCGACGAACAGGACGTCCGGTTCGAGGCGTACGGAGGGGAAGCGGGCGCGGAAGGCGTCGGCCCACTGCCAGTGGGCGGTGGCGCGCCGGCCGTCGAGGACCCCGGCCTCGGCCAGGGTGAAGGCGCCGCTGCAGAAGCCGATCAGCCGTGCTCCGCGCGCGTGGGCCCGGCGGACGGCGTCGAGCACGGCGCGGCGGCGGGGCACCTCGACGTCCGGCCGGTTGGGGACGATGAGCGTGTCGGCGGTGTCGGCCGCGTCGAGTCCGGCGACTCCGGTGAGGGTGAAGAAGCCGTCGCGCATGAGGGTGCGGGGCTCGGGCGAGCAGAGCCGGAAGTCGTAGAGGTCGCGTCCGAGTTCGGGCCGGCGCAGACCGAAGACCTCGGTGGCACAGCCCAGTTCGAAGGGATTGGAGTTCTCGTCGACGATGACGACGACGCGGTGGGCGCCCTGCTGCGAGGATCCTTGCGACATACGCTATTTCTAGCACTCACGCCGGAGGGCGGGCCCGGCGCAGGATGGCCGCATGACCCAGAATCCCGCTGTGACCAGCGCTTCCTCCGCTCCCGTCGCCCTCGCCGCCGCGTTCGCGTCCTTCGAGGACCTGTGGAGCCCGCGCATCCTGACGCGCGTGAACGACTACGACGTGCGCGTGGCCAAGGTCGCGGGCGAGCACGTGTGGCACGCCCATGACGACACGGACGAGTTCTTCCTGGTGATCGAGGGCGAGCTGCACATCGCGCTGCGCGAGGACGGCACGGAGCGGACGGTGACCCTCCCCCGGAGCTCGGCCTTCACCGTCCCCAAGGGCGTGGAGCACCGCCCGTACGCCCCCTCCGGCGCGTCCCTGCTGCTCTTCGAGCCGACGGGCACCCTCTCCGTCGGCGACCGCCACGACGCCGTCCCCGACCACGTGGACGCGACGACAGGGCACGTGCTGGAGGTGTGAGCCCGAGCCACCGGTGCGCGGCGCGGGCGCACGCCGCGCCGCAGCCGTCGCCGACGACACCCCTTGCCCTGATTTCCACGTTTCGGACCGGCGGCTCCCGTGCCCACGCGCGCGTGGCCGCCGACCCTCCTCGCCGCTTGGCCGATGCCGGGACCATCCTGGAGGCATGGGCACCGTCCGGCGGCCGCTCCCCGACGCGGGTGGTGCGCCCGTGCGCCCCCGATGAGGACGGGGGCGCCGGGTCGCGTTCCGCGCACGATGCCCACCTGGGGCCTTGGAGGGAGGCGGGACGCATGAGCGAGTCCGGCACAGGGTGGTCCGGCACGGGGGACGGGGACCTCACCGGGGGCGGGGACGGCACGGGGGGCAAGACCCGCTTCGAGGACGTCTACGACCGGCCCGACCCACGCGCGTACTTCCGGCGGCTCGCGCCGCTGGAGTACGAGATCCCGCAGCGGGCCCGGCCGGCCTTCCGGCGCGCGGCGGCCGAGCGGGACGGCGGGACGGTGCTCGACCTGTGCTGTTCGTACGGGATCAACGCGGCTCTGCTGAATCACGACGTCACGCTGGCCGAGCTGTACGCGCGCTACACCGACCCCGCGGTGAGCTCCCTGACGTCGGCCGAACTCGCCGTACAGGACAAGGAGTTCTACGCGTCGCGACGCCGGAGCGACGCCGCCCCGGTCATCGGTCTGGACGTCGCGGACAACGCCGTGCGGTACGCACGCGCGGTCGGGCTCCTGGACGACGCGTTCGCGGAGAACCTGGAGGAGGGCGCGCAACCGAGCCCCGGGCTGCGCGCGGCGATGGCCGACGTCGGCCTGATCACGCTGACCGGGGGCGGCAGCTATCTCACCCGGCGCACGTTCGACGCGCTCCTCGGCTGGGCGGGGCGACCGCTGCGGGTGAGCGCGTTCGTCCTGCGGACGGTGTCGTACCGCCCGATCGCCGACTGCCTGGCGACGCACGGGCTGCGGACCGACCACGACCCTTCACGGACCTATCCGCAGCGGCTGTTCACCGACCCTGGCGAGCAGCGCTTCGCCGTGGAGGCCGTGCGGGCGCTGGGCGCGGACCCGACCGGCCGGGAGGCGGCGGGCCGCTTCCACACGGTGCTGTACGAGTCGGTCCCGGCGGACTGAGACGGCGGACCGGGCCTGTCCGGCTGGATCAGGACCGGTCACGGCCTAGGAGCGGCGCACGACGAGCATGGCGGCGACGTCGTCGTCGACGCCGTGGGCGCCGTAGGCGTCCAGTTCGCGGTGGAGCAGGGCGGGGACGCGCTCGCCGGGCTCGTCCACCCACCGGCTCATCCGCTCCTGCAGGGGGTAGAAGGCGCCGTTCCTGTCGCGGGTCTCGCTCACCCCGTCGGTGTACAGGAGCAGCCGGTCCCCCGACACGAAGGGAATCTCCTCGACGCGGTGGCGGGCGTCGAGGAGCCCCGAGAGGTTGACCGGCAGGGAAGGGTCGGCGAAGGAGACGAGGCGTACCCGGCCGTTGTGCTGGAGCAGCGGCGCGGGATGACCGCAGCTGAGGAGGCGGGCGACGGCTCCGTCGTCGGGGATCTCGACGAGCACGACGGTGGCGAAGCGTTCGGCCGCGTCCGTGTCGGGGTCCCAGGCGCCGTAGCGGCCGAGGCCCTCCTCCAGGCGGTCGGCCAGGGCGGGCAGATCGGGGGCGTCGTTGACGGCGGCGCGGAAGGAGCCGAGCAGGACCGACGCGGTCTCCACGGCGCCCAGCCCCTTGCCCTGGACGTCGCCCAGCATCAGGCGTACGGCTCCGGGCACCTGCACGGCCTCGTAGAAGTCGCCGCCGATGCGGGCCTTGGCCGCGGCCGCGACGTAGAGCAGATGGAGGTCGACGGGACCGAGCCGGGGCGCGAGGGGACGCAGGACGACGCGCTGGACGACCTCCGCGACGGCGGTGACCTCGCGCAGGTCCCGTTCGTAGCGCGTCCTGGCGCTGCTGACCCAGGCGGCGACCGCGGTCACCACCCCGAGCGCCGACTCGTTCGCGGTGATGTCGGGGACGAAGGGGTCACCGCTGGTCGTCCCCAGGAGCACGCCGAGCACCATGGCGGCCACGCCGATGACGACGGTCCCGCGGACGCTCCAGGTGACGGCGGCGAGCGCCGGCGCGGCGGCCAGGAGCCGGTCGTAGCGCTCCTCGTTCGCGGAGACGAGGTCGGCGACCACCGTGAGGACCATGACCAGGATCGGCAGCGCCCGGCCGACGCCGATCTGCGCGCGCGAGCGGCGCAGGGTGGGGCCGCCGGGCTCACGGGAGGTCATTGCGCGATCGTACGAGGCAGGAACGGCGCCGCCCCGGTGCCGCCGCCGCGCTGGCGTGTCAGGGCACGGGAACGGGCCTCTCCGGGGACTTCGCGGCCGCGTCGTGTCCGGGCAGGCCGAGCGCCGCGGCGGCGCCGAGGGCGGCGACGGCGGCCAGGGCCAGGAACGTCGTGCCCGTCGCGGGGACGGAGCCCGCGGGCGCGCCGGCGGTCATCAGCAGGGTCGCGGCGGCTACACCGAGCGCGGGGCCCACGTTCATGGCGGTCTGCTGGAGCCCGCCGGCGACGCCCGCGTCGGCCACGGGTGCGCGGTGCACGACGGCGGCGGTCGCCGTGGTCATGACCGTGCCGAAGCCGGCGCCGAGCAGGGCGAAGCAGGCACCGGTCTCATGCGCCCCCGCCGTCTCGTCGAGCCGGGAGAGCAGGAGCACACCGACGGTGAGCAGTGCGGCTCCCGCGGCCGTCGTGCGGCGCGGCCCGAAGCGGCGCTGCAGCACGGCGGCGGCGGGCGCGCCGAGCACCATGAGCACGGCAAGCGGCAGCACCCACAGGCCGCAGGTCAGCGGGTCGAGCCCGCGGACGTCCTGCAGCAGGTACGTCGCCACGAACAGCGCGCCGAACAGCGCGGCCGACGAGGCCAGCAGGGTGGCGAGTCCCGCCAGGACGGGCCGGGACCGCAGGAGCGCGGGCGGGAGCAGCGGACGGGCGGCGCGCCGCTCGTGCCGCGCGAGGACCGCTGCGGCCGTGACGGCGGCGGCGAGGGCGAGGGCGGTCGTCGTGCTCAGGCCCGACTCGGGGACCGCGACGAGCACGTGGACCAGGCCGGCGAGCGTGACGGCGAGCAGCAGGGCCCCGGGCAGGTCGAGCGAAGGGAGACCGGAGGCCGCCCCGCGGGGCTGCGGCGGATCGTCGGGGGCGGCCGCCGCCTCCGTGGTCCGCGGGGTCGCGGTGACGGCTGCCAGGACGGCGACGGCGCGCGGGGTCGGGGTGACGGCTGCCAGGACGGCGACGGCCAGGGCGGGTACGGCCGTCAGGACGAAGACCGAGCGCCAGCCCCAGGCCGCGACCAGGGCGCCGCCCACGAGCGGGCCCGCGGCGGCCGCGAGGCCGATCGCGCTCATACGGAGGGCGATCGGCATGGCGAGGCGGTCGGGCGGGAAGGCCGCGCGGAGCATGCCCAGGGTGGCCGGCTGCAGGAGCGCCCCCGCCACCCCCTGGAGGACCCGCAGGGCGATCACCCAGCCGATCCCCGGGGCGAGGGCGATCGCGGCCGAGGTCGCCGCGAAGCCGAGCGTGCCGAGGACGAAGAGCCGGCGGTGGCCGTACGCGTCGCCCAGTCGGCCGGCGAAGACGAGGAGGCTCGCCACCGCGACGAGATACCCGGTGCTGGTCCACTGGACCTGGCCGAAGTCCGCGCCCAGATCGCGCTGGAGCGTGGGGAGGGCCATCGTCAGCACCGTGCCGTCGAGGGCCACGACGGCCGCGCCGAGGACGCTGCAGGCGAGGGTCGCCCGACGTCGCCGTATCACCGTGCACTCTCCGCCGGGCCGAGGTGCGCGTCGAGGACGGCCCGCAGGAGCGGCTCCACGTCGTCCGTGCGCAGGGCGAGCCGCAGGCTCCCCCAGGCCCGGAGCTGGGCGATGCCGTGCAGGTTCGACCAGAGCGCGGCCGCGACGACGGCCGGCTCGTCCGCGGCCTCCGGGCGGGCGCGGGCCACGAGCCGGCCGAGGAGCTCGAAGAGCGGCAGGCTCGACTCGCGCAGCCCGAGCCTGCCGCTCTCCAGCAGGTCGTGCCGGAACATCAGCTCGTACATCCCGCGCCGCCTCGACGCGAAGTCGAGGTGGACCCGGGCGAGGGTGTCGAGCTGGGCCCGCGCGCCGGCGCGCCCTTCCGCCTCCTCCCCCACCGCGGCCGCCACCCGGTCCGCGAGTTCCCCGAAGCCCTCGCGGGCGATGGCCGACAGCAGGTCGAGGTGGGTCGGGAAGTACCGGCGCGGCGCCCCGTGGGAGACCCCGGCGCGCCGGGCGATCTCCCGCAGGGACAGCGCCTGCGCGCCTTCCGCGTGCACCAGCTCGACCCCGGCGTCGACCAGCCGGTCGCGCACCCCGGCCTCGGGCCCGCTCACCGCTTCCTGTGTCTCCTCAGTCATGCGCCCTGTCTACCAGCATCCGTAGACACTGTCTACGAAGATCGACACGACCCTCCGCTACACTGTTCGACAGCGAAGGGGAGTAGCCCTGCGAACCGGTCGTCGACACACTGGAGCCCTCGGGTTCCCGGTGACCGGGTCCCTGCGAACAGCACGGACGGGCGAGACCTTCGGCCAGGCATTCGCCATGTCCGCGTTCCGTGGGCGTGGTCCGTCATGCCGGGCCGAGTGGTTCTTCCCGTCGCCCACCGTGGTGCCGTGCGGATCCCGGGCCCGGAACGAGCAGAGAGCCCCCGGTAGATGCACCTCGACTTCTTGGCGATCCTCACGGCCTTCGGCCTGATCTTCCTCGCCGAGCTGCCCGACAAGACGATGTTCGCGTCCCTCGCCATGGGCACGCGCATGCGTCCGCTGTACGTCTGGTTCGGCACCTCGACCGCGTTCGTCGTGCACGTGGCCATCGCCGTGGGCGCCGGCAGCCTCATCGGGCTGCTGCCCGACTGGACCGTCAAGCTCGTCTCGGCCCTGATGTTCGGCTTCGGCGCGTTCATGCTGCTGCGCGGCGGGGACGACGACGAGGCGGACGAGGCCGGCGGCGCGACCGTGACCGGCTTCTGGCCGGTCTACTCGACCGCGTTCATGGCCGTGTTCATCAGCGAGTGGGGTGACCTGACGCAGATCACCACGGCCAACCTCGCCGCCACCAACGGCACCTGGTCCACGGCGATCGGCTCCGCCGCCGCCCTGATGAGCGTCTCGGCCCTCGCCCTGGTCGCGGGCCGGTTCATCGCCAAGCGCGTCCCGCTGAAGACCGTCCAGCGCATCGGCGGCCTCTGCATGGCGGCCCTTGCCGTCTGGTCGCTCACGGAGATCTTCGTCGGCTGACCGCACATGCCCGCGTCGAAGCGCCCTCGGATCACTGGATCCGGGGGCGCTTCGCGTTGTCTCCGGCCCCTTGTTGAAGCAATGAATCACTGCTTCACTTCTTTCATGCCCTACCGACGCACCCCCGCGGTCCAGGCCCGGCTCGACGACCGGCGTGCCACCGTCGTGGACGCGGCGCTCGGGCTGCTCGCCGAGCACGGGTACGCGGGCTGCACGATGGCCGCCGTCGCCGCCCGCGCCGGGATCGCGACCGGCAGCGTCTACCACCACTTCCCGAGCAAGGCCGAGCTGGCCGTGGAGCTCTTCCGCACCGTCGTCTCGCGCGAGGTGGCCGCCGTGGCCGAGGCCGCCGGCCGCCCCGAGCACGCGGGGCCGGCCGAGCGGGTCGTCGCCGTCATCGAGACGTTCGCCCAACGCGCCCTGAAGTCCCCCCGGCTCGCCTACGCCCTGCTGGCCGAGCCGGTGGACCCTGCCGTGGACGCGGAACGGCTGGTCTTCCGGCGGGCGTTCCGCGATGTCTTCGCCGAGCGGATCGCCGAGGGCGTGCGGTCCGGCCGGCTTCCGCCGCAGGACGCCCTGCTCACCGCGTCCGCGCTGGTCGGGGCGGGCGCGGAGGCGCTCGTCGGTCCGCTCGCGGAGGGCACGGTGGGGCCCGAGACCGTACCCGCCCTGGTCACCTTCACCCTGAGAGCCCTGGGAGTTCCCGATGCCGCCCACGCATGAGGTCACCAACCAAGTCCCGCCGCTGACCGGTCACGACGTGTCGGCCGACCCGGCCCTGCTGGAGGCGCTGCGCCGCGAGGGCGCGGGCTGGGCCGAGGCCGAGGTGCGCGAACTGGGTGTACGGGCGGGCGGCGAGGAGGCCCAGGAGTGGGGGCGGCTCGCCGAGCGGCACTCCCCCGTGCTGCACACCCACGACCGGTACGGCCACCGCGTCGACGAGGTCGAGTTCCACCCGTACTGGCACGAGCTGATGACCGTCGCCGTGCGGCACGGGCTGCACGGGGCGCCCTGGCGCGACGGGCGCCCCGGCGCGCACGTCGCGCGGGCGGCGAAGGTGTTCGTGTGGGGCCAGGCCGATCCCGGGCACCTGTGTCCGATCTCGATGACGTACGCGGCGGTGCCCGCCCTGCGCGCCGAGCCGGGACTTGCGGAGGTGTACGAACCGCTGCTGTCCTCCCCCGTCTACGACTTCGGGCTGCGCGAGCCGACGTCGAAGGCCGGGATCATCGCCGGGATGTCGATGACCGAGAAGCAGGGCGGCTCGGACGTCCGCGCGAACACGACGCGGGCGGTGCCGACCGGTGAGGACGGCTTCTACGCACTCACCGGCCACAAGTGGTTCACGTCGGCGCCGATGTCGGACGTCTTCCTCACGCTTGCCCAGGCGCCGGGGGGACTGTCCTGCTTCCTCGTGCCCCGGGTGCTGCCCGACGGCACGCGCAACGCGATCCGGCTGCAGCGGCTGAAGGACAAGCTCGGCAACCGCTCCAACGCCTCGTCGGAGATCGAGTACGAGGGCGCGCTCGGCCGCCTCGTCGGCGAGGAGGGCCGGGGGGTCGCGACCATCATCCGGATGGTCAACATGACCCGGCTGGACTGTGCGGTCAGTTCGGCGTCCGGGATGCGTCAGGGGCTCGTCCAGGCGGTGCACCACGCGACGCACCGCAGCGCGTTCGGGGCGCGGCTGATCGACCAGCCCCTCATGACCAACGTCCTCGCCGACCTGGCGGTGGAGGCGGAGGCGGCGACGGTCGCGGGGCTGCGGCTCGCCGGCGCGGTGGACCGGGCGGCGGCCGGTGACGCGGACGAGGAGCTGCTGCGCCGGATCGGGCTCGCGGTCACCAAGTACTGGGTGTGCAAGCGCGCTCCCGCGCACGCGGCCGAGGCGCTGGAGTGCTTGGGCGGCAACGGCTACGTCGAGGACTCGGGCCTGCCCCGGCTGTACCGCGAGTCGCCGTTGCCCTCGATCTGGGAGGGCTCGGGCAATGTGGCCGCGCTCGACGTGCTGCGCGCGATGGGGCGGCAGCCGCAGGCGGTGGAGGCCTTCTTCGCGGAGGTCGACCGCGCCTCGGGTGCCGACCACCGTCTCGACGCGGCCACCGCCCGGCTCCGGAAGGACCTCGCCGACCTCGGCGACGACCCGGCGGCCGTGCAGTACCGCGCGCGGCGCCTCGTCGAGCGCATGGCCCTGGTCCTGCAGGGCTCGCTGCTCGTCCGGCACGGCCACCCGGCGGTGGCCGACGCCTTCTGCGCCTCGCGCCTGGACAGCGACTGGGGCATCGCGTTCGGCACGCTGCCTCCCGGCCTGGACACGGCGTCGATCATCGACCGCGCCGCGCCGCGGACGGCCTGAGGACGGGGGTGACGCGGGGGGGGCGGCCTGAGGACAGCGGTGACGCGGCGGGGGCGGCGACCCGGCCGTGGCTTCCCGAGCCGCGGCCGGCTCCCCGGAGTTCACCGCTCTGTGCCGCACCCCCGCGCTACCGCGAGACCGTCGGGGTCGGGTGCCCGGTGAGGTCCCGGTCGGCGACGGTCAGCGTGCACTGCCCGTCCTGACAGGAGCGCCGCAGCCTGCCCCGCGACACGGTCTGCAGCAGGCCGATGGTCCAGCACATCGGGCAGCCGCGCAGGGCCAGTACGCCGACGGGCAGGAGCAGCAGGCTGATCGGGCCGGTGACCGGGAGCAGCGCGAGCGCGCCGATCAGGCCGCCGAAGCCGATCACGCCCCGGACCAGGTGCCTGAGCAGGGAGGAACTGGCGAAGTCAGGGCCGTCGGCATGCGTGTTCGGCATGGGTGTCTCCAGGCTCGGGGGCGGGTGTGGCACGGAGGGACCGCTGCACCGCGGTGCGGGCGCGGTGGAGTCGCGACTTCATCGCGGCGGTGCTGAGACCCAGGGCGTCGGCGACCATGCGTCCGCTGTAGCCCTGGATGTCCCGCATGATCAGCACCTGGCGCTGCTCGGTGGGGAGCGCGGCGACGGCGGCCGCCACCCTGCCCTCCTCCAGGCGCTGGAGCACCACCTCCTCGGCCGAGCGGACGGGTGCGTCCGCATCGGCGTCGGGCAGCGGCGCGTGGCTCCGCATCGTCCGCGCACGCCGCAGGCACTCGTTGCGGACGATCCGGAACATCCACGACGCCAGCGCACCGGACGCCCGTAGCATCCCGATCTTGCGGTACAGGATGATCAGGGCTTCCTGCGCCGCGTCCTCGGCGTCCTCGGGCGTGGCGCAGAGCGAACGGGCGAACCGCCGCACGTTCGGGTGCGAACCCGACACCAGCGCGGTGATCGCGTCGACGTCGCCGCGCTGGGCGGCGACGATCAACCGCTCACCGGGCCAGGTGGAGTCAGCCACGGGCTTGCCTCCACTTGCGCACGGCGACGTAGCCGCAGGTGCAGAGGAGCACGGCTCCGACGGCGATGGCGATACCCACGATCATGAAGACCTCCTCGTCATGTGCCGACGATCGTCGGCACATGTATAGGAGGCTCGGTCCCCCGGAAAGGATTCGGCCTCCGCCCGAAGAACTCGACGCGGCGCTTCGCCCGCCGGACGGGCAGAGCGCGGGCGCCGCCGCGTTCGGGCGGCGTCGGCGACGCGGCCCCCGCCCACACCGTCCCC